>JADGQN010000091.1 GCA_017881765.1 Syntrophobacterales bacterium
GCGCCATGGGAGATCGCCTTCTTGAAGACCTCCCGCGGGTGGACCAGGCTCGCGTTCGCCGTGCCCACGGAAATGGTGGAGATATCGAGTATACTGTTCCGCACGTTAAGAAGGACAAGCTTGAAATGCTCCTTTGCCTTATCCTGGATGCTCGCCCTGAGCGCCTTTACCACGGTTTGAGGGCTGGTAACCTCGTATTTGGAAGGCTCAACCTCCCCATCCTGCCTTCTTCCCAGCTCAAAACATGCCTTGAGCTGAGCCGCTTTTGCCAACCCTATGCCGTGGATCCCGGACAGCTCCTCTACGGTCGCCTCGCTTACACCCTTGATATTCTTGAACCGCCTCAAAAGCTCCTGTGCGATTACTAATGCAGATTTTCCCGCTACGCCGCGGCCGATAACCAGGGCCAGCAGTTCAGGGCCGGACAGCGCCTGAGGGCCAAATCTTTTGAGGCGTTCTCGCGGCCTTTCCTCGGCAGGGAGGTCGTGTATGGTGAAGGAACTTTCCAGGTCGGACATGGCGTACTGAACCATTATAGCTGATACAGACTGAATTACAAAGGGAATTTCACGCGCACACGGCTACGGACCTGTGAAAAAACGCGCCGCAGGGTGGAGCACTGTTTCTTCCATCCTCCACAAGAGCACGACACTCCCCTGAGACAATCTCGACATGTAGTCCGTAAGCTCTGTTCCTGGAGTGAGCATCGCGAGAGGCTCTGGGCACCCGTAAGTAAAGACGAGCGTGGCTTTAGCCCAGGCGACTGACTCCGAGGCAGTAAATAGGAAAAGCGCCTCTGTTTGCGAATTACCGCAGATCCTACCGAAACAATAGAGCTTCGCAATTGGAGCCTGAGCGAGGCGGAACGTCCAACGGGTCAGAGCCGGAGCGTCAGCGAACGGAAGGAATAGAGCTTACGGACGGCTACCTGGAACTGCGCGAGCACGTTTCACGCTTCTCCGCCCTGGGGTTGGAGCGCCGTCTTGATCTCTTCGGCGATCTTTCGGTTGAAACCGGGCAAGCTGGCGATCAGGCTCGCGTCGGCCTCCCGCATTGCATCCAGCGAGGGAAACTCTTTGAGGAGACGCATCATCCTCTTTTTCCCGACGCCCTTGATGCTTGGAAGGATGGAAGAAAGATCCTCCCTGCGTTTCCACCTCCTATGAGAGCCGATGGCGAACCGGTGGGCCTCATCCCGCATCCTGACGATCTCTTTAAACACGGGCGAGGATTTGGGAAGCAACAACGGGTTCTTCCGGAACGGCAGATAGAGCACATCTTCCATTCTTTTCCTGCCTAGTCCTTTGGCAATCCCTAAGAGGTCCGGGCTCACAGCGAGCGCCTTGAAGACGTTGATCGCAGCGGATAACTGCCCCTTGCCGCCATCGAGGATCACGAGGTCGGGCAAAGGGCGAATCTTCTCGTCCCTCATCCTACGTGTAAGCACCTCGCTCATCATGGCTACGTCATCCCCCGGTTGCGCCTCCCGCAGGTGAAATACCCTGTACGCGTCTTTGCGCGGTTTGAAATCCTCGAAGACAACCATGATACCTGAAGGGTTCGTCCCGCCCGTGTGGGAGTTATCGTAGACTTCGATCCGCTTCGGAGCCTTCCTCAGATGGAGGGTCCTTCGGAAGGCCTCGTCGATTTCTATCGGTTCCACTTCGTGGAGATTTTCTACGGCAAGCCTGATCATATCCCCGGCCCCGCGTGACTCCGGACCAAGTATACGCAGACCGTGTCTTTGCTCCCTCAGATGCATTTCCAGCAAGGGCAGGTCCTCCAGCGCCTCGGAAATAATGATCTCATCGGGAATCTGGCGGCTCCCGTAGTACTGAAAAACGAATGAAGAGAACGCCTCATCCGGATTGAGGGAAAAAGGCTCATGGAAGGTCCTCTTCGAAATCAACACACCTCTGCGAAAACTGAGGAGCACAATCCTCAGCCTGCGTTCCTCCCTGAGCACGGCCCAGACGTCCCTGTTTTTCCCGAGGTGCTCGTGGACGTGCTGCTTCTCCACCAGCCTCTTAAGCACATGGTATCGCTCCCTCTTCTCCCTTGCGCCTTCAAAATCCCACGCCTTCGCAGCCGTATCTATCTGCTCTTCGAGACCCTTCAGCAGCTTCTCATCCTTCCCCGAAAGGAAGTCGGTCAGTTCCTCCACGACCGCCCTGTAAGAGGCTTCATCCGTGTAACCGACACACGGTGCAAGACATTTCCTTATATCGTAGAGGATGCAGGGCCTGCTCCTTCCCTTGAAGACCGCATCCTTGCACCGTCTCACAGGATACAATGACTGGACGATCTTCAGGAAGTCCCTGACGTCGCGTGCGTGGGGATGCGGCCCGAAATAGAGGGCGCCGTCATCCCTGATGTTTCTCGTGGCGGATAACGCCGGGAATTTCTCTTTGACGCTAAGCCTCAAGGAGATATAGGTCTTGTCGTCCTTCAGCACCACGTTATATTTGGGCTGATGTTCTTTTATCAGGTTGTTTTCGAGGAGAAAGGCTTCCTTTTCATTGCCGGTGAGCACAAAAGAGACGCTCTCGATCCTTGAGAGAAGGCGCGCCAGCCGCCCCTCTTTCGTGCTGTCGTCGAAATAACTACCCACCCGGTCGCGTAGGTTTTTTGCCTTTCCGACATAGATGGTCTGATTGCTCTTGTCACGAAAGAGGTAGACACCAGGGCTTTCCGGCAGGTTGGCAAGTGTTTCGTCACTAATCACGATTCTACACCTACGAAAGACTTTAGCACTATCTCACGCCCGCTCTCCCGCTGAAGCGGGATCGCTAGAGTCCGCAGAGGCCGCAGAGAAAAGCCCGCAGAGAGTCTATTCTGTGCCCTGATGTGAGAGAATGCGCACATCAGGGCACCTCGCGTCGCTGCCGCGAGGGGGGCCACCATGTCCGGAAGTGGTAAGATTAATCTGCTGCGAAGCGGCAGGCAACATATATCCGGGTTTCCGCGACTAATTCCCGCCACGGCGGGATGCGGTGCGAAGAATTCTCTCTGAGAATTCAGAGCGAGCACGCACATATCCTCAAACGGCTCTTTCGTCTTGCTTTACCTCTGGCCCTGTCTTTCCTCTGCGGCCTCTGCGGCCTCGAAGGAGCGGAGCGACTGGGCGTGAGACCAATCTCCTTGTCTCAAAGTGTCATCTCCATTTTCTCCAACTTCAGTAATCGATCCCGCAGTTGAGCCGCCCTCTCGAAATCCCACTTCTTCGCAGCGTCGTCGATTTCTCTCTTCAGCTTTTTCATCACTTTGGTGAGCTTCTTGGGCTGAATGCCCTGCTCATCGAACTCATCCAGGGGTATCGTGTAATAATCTTTCTCGTAGATGGACCCGAGCACGTCGGTGATCTGCTTCTTGATCCCTTCCGGCGTGATGCCGTGCGTCTCATTATACTCCGTCTGGACCTTCCTTCTCTGCTCGGTCACTTCAATCGTCCTTCGCATCGAATCGGTCATCCTGTCCGCGAACATGATAACCCTGCCATTGAGATTCCGTGCCGCCCTCCCGCATGTCTGGATAAGCGACGTCTGAGAGCGCAGGAAGCCCTCCTTGTCGGCATCGAGTATGGCGATGAGCGAGACTTCAGGTAAATCAAGCCCCTCTCTCAGCAGGTTGACACCCACGAGTACATCAAAGTTGCCGAGGCGCAGATCACGTATGATGGCTACTCGTTCCAACGTATCGATCTCCGAGTGGAGATACTTCGTCCTGATGCCCGCGTTGAGAAGAAAATCGGTGAGATCCTCCGAAAACCGTTTCGTCAGCGTTGTCACGAGGACCCGCTCTTTTCTCTCCACCACTATCTTGATCTCTTCGAGCAGGCTGTCGATCTGATTCTTTGCCGGTCTCACCTCGATTTTCGGATCGATCAGCCCTGTCGGCCTCACAATTTGCTCGACCACGTGGCCCGTCGCCTTTTCGAGCTCATAGAGGGCGGGCGTGGCGGAAATGTAGACGATTTGATTAACCCGCTCTTTGAATTCATCGAACGTAAGCGGCCTGTTGTCAATGGCCGAGGGGAGCCTGAAGCCATACTCGACAAGTGTCTCCTTACGGGACCGGTCACCCTTGTACATGCCCGTGAGCTGCGGTATGGTCACGTGGCTCTCGTCAATCAGCACCAGTGCATTCTTCGGCAAATAATCTAAAAGCGTTGGCGGCGGCTCGCCCGGTTTTCTGCCCGTCAGGTGGCGTGAATAATTCTCTATACCCTGGCAATAGCCTATCTCACCGAGCATTTCAAGGTCGTATTTGGTCCTTGATTCAAGCCTCTGTGCCTCCAACAGTTTGTTCATGCCTCGCAGTTCTTTCAGCCGTTCGGCGAGCTCCGCCCGTATGCTCGTAATCGCGGTCTCCACCTTTTCTTTAGGCGTCACGTAGTGGGTTGCCGGGTATATGGTGAGCCGGTTGAGCTTCTCACGGGGCTTCCCGCTCAAGGGGTCGATTGCGTAGAGGCCTGCAATCCGGTCACGATCGAGCACGATCCTGTAGGCCTTGTCCTCTTCATAAGCAGGATAAACGTCTACGGTCTCGCCCCGTACCCTGAACCTGCCCCGGTAAAAATCAGTTTCATTCCTCTCGTACTGACACTGGATCAGCTTATCGAAGAGTGCTCTCCTGTCGATCTCGTCGCCTTCTTCTAGATAAATGAGCATGCCGTAGTAAGCCTCCGGGGAACCAAGCCCGTAGATACAGGAGACGCTCGCAACAATAAGCACGTCCTCCCTTTCAAAAAGTGCGTTCGTGGCGGAGAGCCGGAGTTTGTCGATCTCTTCGTTGATGGAGGAATCTTTCTCGATATACGTGTCCGTCGGAGGGACATAAGCCTCCGGCTGATAGTAATCGTAGTAGCTCACAAAGAAATGGATCGCATTTTCAGGAAAGAGTGTCTTGAATTCCGCGTAAAGCTGGGCCGCGAGCGTCTTGTTATGGGATATAACGAGCGTCGGCCTCTGCACGCGCTCAACCACGTTTGCTACGGTAAACGTCTTTCCTGAACCGGTGACCCCAAGCAGTACCTGGTGTCGCAGACCTTCCTCGACACCTTCCGACAGCTTCTCTATCGCCTCGGGCTGATCGCCCGCCGGCTTATATTCAGTAACCAGTTTGAATCTGTTCATGATTCGATAGCCTAGTCCCCCTCGGTGACGTATTGTCCTTACAGGACGCTTCCTTACAGGATGCTTCGCTAGCGCTATCATTTCGAGCGCAGCGAGAAATCTTATATTCAAAGGAACTTCAAGATCTCTCCCTTCGGTCGAGATGACAGTGCACTTCCGAACTCATGCACTTACTGCTTTTCTGAACGTCCATCTAACTCGTGAGGGCACCCCCGCAACTGCTTCCCTGGCCTGCTGTACAGCCGTAGCAGTGCTCTCCGACAACGATAGGCCAAGGACCGTTCCCTAGCGGCGGAAGCTCCGAAATATGTACCCGCGGGCGTTCATCCAGCCGGAGGGGGAGATCGAGACTCCGGTTGAAATCGCAGTTGTAAAGATACCCTCGCCAGTCAACGTTGACAAGGGTTTGGCACATCACGGACCCGACATTCTCATCGCGATGGGCGCACCGAAGCAGATCCATATATTCGTCGAATTGCCCCAGGGTTACCAGATGAAGGCCAAACCGTTGGATCGGCATATTTGTGATGGTGAGAAGACGGTTGAAAACGATGCCATGGCGTTCACCCAGTTCTCTCCTGTATTCTTCCTCCAGTTCCGATTGCGCCGGGGGGAGAAACGGGCCTAAAGGGTTATATACGAGGTTGAGGATGAGGCCCGTCCCGTCGACACCGTAACCGAGACTGTTGAGCTTCTTGAGCATGCGTACACTCGATACGTATACACCTTTTCCCCGCTGTTGGTCCACGTTTTCTTCGAGATAACACGGCATAGATGCGATTATCTCCACGCCGTGATGCGCGAGGAATTCTGCCAGGTCTTCCTGGCCTGGTTCTTCCAATACCGTGAGGTTGCACCGGTCGATGACACGTATGCCCAATGCGGAAGCCGCGCTCACCAGCGTCCTGAAGGAGGGGTTCAATTCCGGAGCTCCTCCCGTCAGGTCGAGTGTCCGTACCCTGGATGAGGCGAGAAAAGAGAGCACCTGTCCGGCCGTGGCAGCATCCATGATCTCCCGCCTCTCCGGCGCTGCGTCTACGTGGCAATGCATACACCGTTGATTGCACAGACACCCGACGTTCACCTGCAACGTTTCGAGACGGCAACCCCGGATCGCGGGAAAATCAGTCGATTCCTCTATAAGCGGCAACCTATTCACGCGGCGTGACCTCCCATTCCTTCACAAGCTCCCTCATATAACGTTCCCTGCACTACTATTATAATATCCCCTTGCCCCTTAAGTCTATTAGCCGTATCTAAAGGGGCGTGGCCGTTATGAATTTTGCGGCCGGAAGCGGCACGGACGCTCCAGCCAGCGCGCGTTTTGAACAACTTGTAACCTGGAATCTGTAACGATAGTTCTTCAACGTGTAACTTGTAACCTGTAACTTGCAACCCGTAACCTGTCTGTCTCTTGACATGCCTCTTTGGCTGAATCTATAATAGGTCAGACCTATAGAGGGGGGGTGCTCCATGAGTGGTTATCACAAACGGGATTTAGAGAACTTTCCCATGCACAAGATAAAGAGAGTTGATCGCCCTACAACAATTATACATGACAACGAGGTAAAGAGGGTCGATGAGCGCGACAGTGGCTTCAATAAAGCTGCTGCCGGCCTTTACGGCCCTATCCTCGCGCGGGAGAGACCCCGTTTTGTAATGAAACAGCCGCTCTCCGGGGCCCTGGGAACCATGCAGCTCTTTTTGCGGGACATCGTTGATGGAATGGTGGCGAAACAAAAGGCCCCGCTTCCGGAGGACCCGGCAATTCTGGCCCGCCACATCAAGGAGACAGCCTATTTCCTCAGGGCCGACGCCGTCGGTATCTGCGAGCTCCCACCCTACGCCGTTTACACGAACAGTTTCCCCGACGGCGAGCCGGTGGAGTGCGCCCACAAGTACGCTATTGGCATTCTCATCGACCAGGACTATCGGACCTCCCACGCCACGAACGGCCACAACTGGATCAGCAACTCGATGAGTTTCGTGGCTTATTCCGCATCGGGCTTTATCGCCTGTATTCTCGCCGACTATATCCGGAGACTTGGCTACCCGGCGAGGGCACACCATGCCCGTAACTACCAGGTAGTCGTCCCCCCGATCCTGCTGTGGGCAGGTCTGGGGGAGATGAGCCGGATAGGCGATTCCGTGCTTCATCCTTTCATGGGACCCCGGTTCAAGGCTGCCGTCGTGACCACTGACCTGCCCATGGCCGTCGACAAACCGATCGATTTCGGGTTGCAGGATTTCTGCTCCAAGTGTAAAAAGTGCGCTCGCGAGTGCCCATCCGGCGCGCTCACCGATGGCGGCAAAGAGATGTACAATGGCTACGAGCACTGGCATTCCGACATCCGCAAATGCACCACCATGCGCGTTGGAAACCAACACGGCTCCGGCTGCGGCACCTGTATCAAGGCCTGTCCCTGGAACAAGCCTTACACACCTGTCCACCGGGCAGTGGGCTGGGCGATGCGTCACTCCGGCCTTGCGCGAAGCCTGGCAATTCGGGGCGATGACTTCATGGGTTACGGCAAACCCCACCCTGAGGAACAATGGTGGCTTGACCTTGAGGAGATAGACGGCATTGTGCAGACTCCCGGGAAGCATGCCGGTAAGCACTTATGGGCCGCCGATGAGTAATACCAATTCGTCTTCAAGTGTATACCTTCGTTGTCGCTGCGTCCTTACAGGATGCTTCCTTCCAGGATGCTTCGCTAGCGCTATCGCCCTCGTCGACGTACCCCGAGGTACGCCCGGGTACCCGCTTGCGGGTGGGGCTCCTCGCTGCCGCCCCGGGTACCCGGCCGTAGGCTGGGTCGTCCGCTTGAATGCAAATCAGTATAAGCCAGGTCGCTTTCGGGAGGACCTGGATGTTTGAGCCGCTTGAAAAGAGGCGTTATTCGGAGCAGGTAGCCCATCTGATCCGACAACGGATATTGGGCCAGAACCTTGAGAACGGTGCAAAGCTCCCGGCGGAGCGGCAGCTCGCGGAAGAACTCGGCGTCAGCCGCTCGGTGGTCAGGGAGGCGCTCCGCATGCTCGACGCCTCAGGTTACGTGAGCGTTAAGAAAGGGCCTCGCGGCGGTATTTTTGTTTCGCAGGTCTATCACAAACCGATAAGCGAATCTCTCAAAAACCTGGCGGCACATGGCCAGATCACTGTAGACCACCTCTTTGACGTGAGGCTCCAGATCGAGCCATGCATGGCCGTGGAAGCTGCCCGCCAGGCGACTAAGGCGGACATCAAACGGTTGCACGATTTGATGGCAGAAGCGAGCCAATGCCTTGATGATGCGGCCACCCTGAAGCAGAAGAACATCCTTTTCCACATCCTTCTCGGTGAGGCCTCCAGAAATCCTGTTTCAGCAATGTTTATGAGGTCGATTGCCGAGATCCTCAATGAGATTGCTTATAGGTTTTTGGACCTTTCTTGCGAACGCGTTTTCTTTAAGACACACCTGAGAATTTTGCAGCTGGTCTCAGACCGCAAGGCACAAGACGCTATGAAGCTCGTAAAGGAAGACATTCTTGACGTCAGAAAAAGGCTGAGTAAAGCCTTGCAGCAGGGTACCATGGTACAGACACTGTCTCCAAAATAACATCTCGATCCTTAGAGTCGGTAGTCCGGGGTCTCGGCAGTTTCCTCAACCATTCCATGAGGTATACTATAGCGTAGCGCGGATCAAACAATGACCAGCGGTTCCCTTCTCATCCATCTTGGCGGACTGGGAGATGTTTGTCTCTCGGAATCCACCCTTCACTCCCTCCATGCACATTTCGGGGGGAACTTACATGCATTGGGCTACAAAAGGTTCCTTGCACTCTTCGATCAATATTTTGCGCAGGTCCTGTCGGTGGAGGAACGCAGGTGGCTCTGGCTCTTCTCCGATCTTCCCTGCGAGAAACATTGGGAACAGACGGTGCTGGTCGGAAAGGACAAGAGTGGCGAGATGAGAAGGCGGTTAAGCGCAGTCTCATCGAAGCCGCCCCTGTTCATCGACCTGTATCCTGAGGAAGAGAGTAGCCATGTGGAAGCATATCAACTCGCCCAACTCCAAGACCTCGGCATAAAACCGCTAAAACAAAAGCTCGGAGAATCCAGCTCGGACAGGCTCATCCTCTACCCTGAAAGGGGCTATGCGAAGAAAAAATGGGCTTACCCGCATTTCATCGAACTCTACCAAGCGCTCAAGGCCAGGGCTCTCGATGTGATACTCCTGGAAGCGCCCGATCTGGAGCCATCGCTGGATGATTCCCGAAGGTTCGAGGATTTGAAGGAGACCGCTCATTTCTTCAGTGAAGAAGGAGGTCTCTTCTTCTCGAACGACTCCGGTATCGCACACCTTGCAGCAGCTTGCGGCCTGGCAACAGTGACGCTCTTCTGGGACCACGACCCCGCTATCTGGCATCCGAGGGGACGGAACATTGCAATTCAATGCGATGTGCACTCACCCAGCGTGGAAGAGATGGTTTCTTTAATTCTGAAAGTGAGAGCAGAAGGCTAAAGACCAAGGCTTTATCTCACGCCCACTCGCTACGCTCGTTCGAGGCCGCAGGTCACAGAGGAAAAGCGAATTCTTTTTTGATTTTCCGGTGAGAGGCCGGAAAATCAAAACCGTCAGCCACTTCGTGGCACGGTACTATTTCACCGTCACATCTGCCTGGTGAGTTCCTATGGCGCCGGATGGGAACGACCCCGTGAGTCTACCCAAGAGGGAACCCGATTCCTGCGCTTTCCCCGACCGGTCAATCCCTCTGACCCGTATCGAGTATTCGCCTGCGCGTGCCGGTTTCCAATCATACTCCCACAGGGACCATGCCCATTTTGACAGAGGTGCTTTTACGCTGGCATCCGCCCAGGTCTTGCCCTTGTCGAGGGATACCTGCACCTTGCTTATGCCGTAGCGACCTGCATAAGCGACACCGCCGACCACGTAGTTGCCGTGAGGAATGGTCTTGCCGTTCATAGGCATCAGGATCTGGGATTTGATCGGCATGATCGCCTCGTCCGACCACCCTTGTTTTTCCCAGTATCCTTTGAAATCATAATTGACAAGCTCAATCTTTGAGATCCATTTGACGCTCTTCATCCCGTAAATGCCGGGAATGACGGCCCTCAAAGGATATCCGTGCTCCCGCGGTAATGGCTCGCCATTCATTTTGTAAGCCAGAAAGACGTCCTCTGATTGTGCGAGAGTGTAAGGTATGCTGTCGCTGTAGCCATCCTCCGCAAAAAATGCCGCCTTGACAATGCCCGACTTCGGTTGGGCCCGGTCCAGGATTTTCTTCAGGGTCACCCCGTCCCAGAGAGCGTTGCCGATCGCATCTCCACCAACGGGATTGCCAATGCACTGGAGTGTGACAAACTCTGTTCTATCCTTCATCGTCTCAAGCTCTTTCATCGTAAGCGTATAGGGCTTGTCGACGAGACCTTCAATGCGCAAGCTGTGCGCTTCATTGTTAACGGCAGGTACTTTGTCTGAGTAAGTCGTGATGTAAAACTCGCTATTGGGCGTGATCTCCTTTGCCCGAAAACCCATGAAGTCAACCGTTCCAACGGTGAGGAGCGTGTGCTTCCTATCATCCTCAGTCCTGTCCGCGCCAACGGCATATTGAAAGATGGAGTCAAAGATAGAGACCCCGAAGCCAAAGCCCAGTGTACCGAGGCCCATCAACTTAACAAAGCCTCTGCGCCCCATCGCGCACATGGTCTCTGCTTCCTTTTCGCGATCTTTCGCACCTTTTTTTTGCATTGTCCCTACCTCCCCCTGACGCGTTCAAAAACCTTGCCCTGGCCACAGCGTGTGGCCCTCTGGCGCGCTCCTGAATCTAATATGGCCCTCGACCAGACCACTGTCAATGAGTGGCTCCTTCGATTACGGTAAGCCGTCCGCTCGCACTGTTCCTGGAGTGAACATCGCGGTAGCTCTGGGGTACCCGTAAGTGGAGGCGAGCGTGGCTTCAGCCCAAGCGACTGCCTCCGGGGCATGGCAAGATGTGAAGGCAACTATTTGTGAGCTGCCACGGAACCGGGCCAAAAGAAGAAGTTCGCAATTGGAGCTTGAGCGAGGCGGAACGCCCAACGGGTCCTTACAGGATGCTTCGCTATCAGAGCGGGAGCGCTGGAGAGCGGAAGGAATAGCGCGAGCGGACGGCTTACCCGTCAATGAAGCAATACGGTGCGGTTTGCCTTCCTCTTGACTATCCAAGGATCCAACCTTAAGTAACAATTATCAGCACGACGGGAGGGGAAGGCTATGGCAACGTACGATTTTGATATGGGCATCCTCGGCGGAGGCGCTGCAGGTCTGACTGTCGCGGCGGGCGCGGCACAGGCGGGCGCGAAGGTGCTCCTTATTGAAAAGGAAGGGAGGCTCGGAGGGGACTGCCTCTATTACGGATGCGTTCCCAGCAAGACGTTAATCAGGAGCGCACAGGTGTATCACCTCATAAAGAACGCAAGCCGGTTCGGCCTTCCCGAGGTGGGTTTCCCAAACCCTGACTTTCAGGAAGTCGCAAAGCGAATTCAGTCCGTCATAGGCACCATCCAGAAGCACGATTCAGAAGAGAGATTCTGCAACTTAGGCGTAAAGGTTGACTACGGCAACGCCTCCTTCGTCGACGAACATGAAATAAGCCTCAACGGCAACCGATACTCGGCCAAATATTGGGTGATCGCCACGGGTTCTTCCGCCGCCATACCGCCCGTGGAGGGGCTCAAGGCAACGCCCTACATAACCAACAAAGAGATTTTCTCTCTCGGGAAACTCCCCGCGTCGATGGTCATCATCGGAGGAGGGCCCATCGGGATCGAGTTTGCCCAGGCATTCACGAGGCTGGGCACGAAGGTCACCGTGGTAGAGTTTCTCAGTCAGATCCTCAATGCCGATGACGGGGACATGACCGACATGGTGATGAACGTCCTGAAGGGTGAAGGGGTGGAGTTCTATCTGGATTCAGCAGTCAAGAGCACAAGGACTATGGGAAATGAGATAGAAGTCCTATTTCAGAAAGGTGAAGAGAAAAAGACCGTCAGGGCAGAGACCCTGCTTGTGGCCACCGGCAGGAAAGTAAATCTGGAAGGCTTGGGCCTTGAGAATATCGGTGTTGCGCTCGACAGAAGGGGCCTCAAGCTCGACGAAAAACTCCGTACAACACAAAGTCACATCTTCGGCGCCGGTGACGTCACGGGCGTCTACCAGTTCACTCATGCCGCCAGTTATGAGGGAGGGATAGTGCTGAGCAACGCCATATTCCATTTTCCGAGAAAGGCAGACTATACGTATCTGCCCTGGGTTACCTATGCCGATCCGGAGCTTGCCAGCATTGGCATGAACGAAAAGAGTGCGAAGGCAAAAGGCATCACCTACTCGGTCTGGACAGACGAGTTCGCGAACAATGACAGGAGCCTCGCGGAGGGCGAAAAAATCGGAAAAATAAAGATGCTTCTCGACGAAAAAGAGAAACCCATCGGGGTCCAGATCCTGGGGCCGCAGGCTGGAGACTTACTCAGCGAGTGGGTGGCTGTGATGAACGGGAAGGTAAAACTATCGACGCTGGCATCGGCAGTGCACCCTTACCCGACCCTCGGAGAGATAAACAAACGCGTCGCAGGAAATCTTCTCGCGACCAAAATATTCTCAGAGAAGATGAAGCGGGCCCTCAAGTTCTTCTTCAGCCTCAAGGGAAGGGCATGCGGCGAGGGAACCACCTAATACCAAGTTGCTTTCATTCATAGACCCTTGTTTAGGCAGAGATAGGAGCTCGTGAAAAAATCACGCATCACCCAAATGAATGTACAAGCCGGGAGGACCTTTTCGGAGCGAACATCGCGGAAGCTCTGGGGTACCCGTAAGTGGAGGCGAGCGCGGCTATCAGCCCAAGCGACTGACTCCGAGGCAGTGAATATGGTAACAACACCTTTGTTTGCGAGCTGCCACAGACCCGAACAAAAAGAAGAAGTTCGCAATTGGAGCTTGAGCGAGACGGAACGTCCAACGGGTCAGAGCTGCAGCGCCAGAGAGCGAA
>JADGQN010000423.1 GCA_017881765.1 Syntrophobacterales bacterium
GCTATCAGATTTAAGACCTCTTTTTCTCGATCGGTCAGGAGGGGCTTCTGAAATCTCTCGCGAACCCTTTCCCCATCGTCTCCAAATTCATTTGAGACCAGGGAAGAGACGTAGACTCGCCCCTGACGAATCTCCTTTATGGCCGCGAAGAGTTCCCTATCAACCTCTTTCTTGAGAAAATAGCCATCCGTCCCGGCTGAAATGGCCCGGTAGAGAAATTCGATGTCATCGTGCATGGTCACGATGAGGATTTTCATCGCGGGATGGAGCATCTTGATTTTTGGTATGGCTTCAATTCCCCGGAGGTTGGGCATCGTGATATCGAGAAGGATGATGTCCGCAGTCACTTCATTAAGGAGTCGAATGAGACTGGCACCGTTCTCTGCTTCCCCGACAACTTCAAGACCGGGTACTTGATCGAGAAGTATTCTTAAACCTTGCCGGAACAAAGCATGATCATCCGCAATGATAATGCGGTACGGGTCCATCAGGAAGCCTCTTCCCGCACGGGAATCGTGAACGTAAGTCGCGTCCCCTTGCCTTCCTGGCTCCACAGATGAGAAGTACCACCCAACATCCGCGCCCTTTCATCCATTGTGGTTAAGCCCATGCCCTTTTCCAAGGGATCATTCGTGGAGACCTGTCCCACGGCGAACCCTTTTCCATCATCTTCCACAACGATGACAATCGTGCTGTTCTGTCTCTCAACGGACACGGACACGTTCCCGGCCTCGGAGTGTTTGCCCACGCTGGTGAGAGCTTCTTGAATGATCCGGTAGATGACGATTTGATCAGCTTCCGGAAGCTGATGGTCGATCCGCGAAATAGCAAGGGATGCTTTGATATTGGAAAAATTGTTACCAAAATTACTGACCAACCGCTTGAGCGCAGCGGAAAGACCGAATTCCTCCAGGAGATGGGGACTTAAATTGCGGGACAGCCGGTAGACATTATCAATGACCAGATCGATGGCTTCCGAGTTGCCGCTGCATTGTTCCCTCAACTCAGCCTGATCCTCTCTCAAACCTTTCGCTATCCGGCTTAACCCCATCTTGAGGGCGGCGAGCGATCCCCCCAGTTCATCGTGAAGTTCTCTTGAGATTCTTCTTCGTTCGGCCTCCTGGGCCGTCAAGAGCTTGAAGGAAAGATGCCGCAGCTGGCTTTCGGAAGCTCGCAAAGACTGTTCAGTTTTCTTACGTTCCATGATCTCTTGCTGAAGGTGCAGATTGGCGTTGGTCACCTCGGCGGTCTGGGCTTGCAGCTGTTCGTTAGCTCGTCGAAGCGCCTTTTCCGCGGTTCCACGCCCCTTTTCGCGACTCCAGAGTCCCGCGGTTGCACCCACTATGATGAAGATCCAGGTAAAAAATATGCCCGATAGAAGGCGTCTCACCGTGGTCTCAGTGCTGATTTTATGCCTTTGGAGGGCATTCTCCACAACCTCGGCCTCATGCCGAATTTCCTTGAAAAGCGCGTGAAATCGTCCGTTAACAGGGCGACTGATCGACGCCGCACCCGACCCTGGAGCGAGTTGCAAAGCACCTGATTTGAACCGGGTTAACAATGAACGGATACCCTCCATGCTCTTTCGCAGTTCTGGATCCTCGAGAGACTGCAAGGACTGACCATGCTTCGATGTACCGCCGTTCAATATCGTTTCAATGAGGCCCATGGCAAGATCAATTTCAGCAAAGGCATCTCCCATAGTCACGGTTGTATCTCCGGAAGAGGCATCCTGTACCGCCAGATAGGCCGATCCGGCTCGTATGCGCATATCCATGACCGCATCCCAGTAATTAATATCCCTGTGTCCTATCTCGTTGATGCGGTCAACGCAGATGAGCGTCAAGATCGAAAGCAGGCCCAACATGAAGACTGCCGCCGGCATCCAGTACATGCGTAGGAACAGCTTCCGGATCACTAAGAGCACCTCTTCTCTCCTTTGTCTCGTGTTGCGCACCTGCTTAAACATAGCCTGTAGGGTCCTGATGTCAAGGTAGCACGCGAGGCCACAATCGGTAACGAACAGGCGAGTGGCATGTAACGAGACGGTAACTTGAAAGACATACCAGAGATTGACGAACGTATCGCATGGCAACATCTTTACTAAGAGGGCGCTTTTCAGGCCATCTCCCAGTCTTGCATCCTACAGAAGAGACACCGACGGGCTGGGGTTGCTGAACTCAACCACTTTATTCAGGGGGTGGTGCAAGCCGCGGGAGAGGCAACGCGGTCTCCGAGGGTGCGGGCTGCGATCTTTGCGCCCGTATCAGTCCGTGGCAAGCATCACACGCTCTCAGGAGGCTTTTTCACCTTGCAAAATAATTATTGTCGTTATATAGTTCGATACAAAACAATACTAATGGGGGTTGTTATGGCTGCGATGAAAAGGATTCTGGTACCCACGGATTTCTCCAAATTTTCGGATAACGCCCTAAAACAGGCAATTGAAATGGCAAAGCAAAATAAGGCGAAGATTTACCTCTTCCATGTCATTAACATCGTCCAGCAATGTTCCGTTGACTATTGTCTCGACGCGGCAACGGTTGGTGATATTGAACAAAAAAGCATGCAATCTGCACAGGACATGATGCAGAAGCAGATCCGCAGGGTGGTCAAGTCCAATGACGTTGACATCGTCTCCGATGTGCGAAAAGGTACGCCCTATCAGGAGATACTGAAAGAGCAAGAGGACAAGAAAATAGATTTGATTGTTATAGCCACACACGGATGGACAGGCCTTATAAATCATCTTTTGGGAAGTGTTGCCGAGAAGGTCGCAAGGCATGCAAAGTGTTCCGTATTTCTGGTGAGGGGCAAATAAGGCAATAAAGATACTGCATACCGACGCGATGCATCGCTCGGACAATGATCGGCAACGCGCCCTTTGCAAAAGGAGATACAAATGATGAAAAATGGTAAGAGTATCATTGCCTTGTTGGCGATGGTCGCCGTGATTGTGGTGCTATCGGGCTGCCCGAAAGAAGGCCCGCTGGAGCGCGCCGGCAAGAAAGTCGATAAGGCAGTAGAAGACATCAAGAAATAGAAGTCCTAGGAAACGGACACTGGCGAGAAGCTTGCAGCCCGGTCAAGCTTCGTCTTATCGTCGCTTCTCTACTGGTGCCTATAGTGTGCCAGATAAGGACCAAAGCCCCCGTACTGAGCGTTAGGTGATCCCCGATGCGTTGCATGCGCCGCCCTTCCCGCGCGTTCTTCCCGCCCCCTACTTGACGCAACTCTCTTTGCAACTTACCATATAATTGGTATGCTAGGCGACCAACAAAAGAAAGAAGAGAAGTCACCCGTGGGGTACGACGAATGGAGGAAACAGAGATGACCAGACTCTCCACGAAACCGGGATCATCGTGGTGTCAGCTTTATCTATTATTTTCGCTGCTGGTGCTGCTTGCGGGATGCGCGAGCACGCAACCCCAGCCGAGTCCCTTTTTCCTGACCGAAAAGGAGATAGAAACGCACGGACGCAAGACCTGGTACGATCGACTCATGGATGCCGATCCGGGAAGTACATCATTCGTGATCGCCGGAGATTATCAAGAACATCCGCCACGCAAGATTGCGGTGCTGCCCTTTGTCGATGAGGGGAAAGGCACCTACTTAATTGACAGGGTTTCAGTCAAGACTCGCGATAAGGAAGAGCTGAGCAGGTGGTCATGGACCCATACCAACCGGGTGCGGCGTGCTCTTGCAGGTGAGCTTGCGACGCGGGAATTTCTCCTCGTCCCTTTATTAACGGTAGATGCTGTGTTGGCCAATCACGGAATCACCGACAGGGACAAGCTCAACGCCGTCCCCCCCGAAGAGCTCGGGCGCTGGCTGCATGCTGATACCGTGGTCTACGGCGAGCTGCTCCGTTATGAGGCGTACTACGGCTTTTTCCTCTCAGCCTGGACAGTCAGCGCACGGGTGAGCATGGTCTCGACACTGGACGGGCACGAGATCTTTTCGTGCGCCGACCGCCGCTACGATTCCACCTTCCGTCCGGCCCTCGACCCCATCGATTTCGCGATCAATTCCATTTCGTCTCTGATTCACCTTCGAGACATAACGCTGGCTCGTACAGAATACGAGGTGGGCCGTGAGATCGTTCTGCGTCTACCAAGGGCTGAGAGAAACATTGCCGAGCTCCAGGCCGTAACGAAAGAGGAAACACGGG
>JADGQN010000424.1 GCA_017881765.1 Syntrophobacterales bacterium
GGTGTGTCAAAGTATCCCGTGTAGACGACGACCGGAAAACCGGGACGGATGCGTCTCATGCGCTGCGCGAGCTCCAATCCTGTGACGTCAGCCATCCCGTGGTCAAGGAGGACAAGGTCAAAGAGACCGGGTTCTTCTGAAAACGTCCTCAACGCCTCGAGACCTTCCGTCTCAGCCGTTACGCTGTACCCAGACGTTCGAGCATGGCGGTGGTTGCACTGAGTGTATCCGCGTCGTCCTCCACAAGCAAAATATGTTTTTGCTGTAACGAAGCCATGATGACGCCCCTTTCTAGTGATAGCGCTCGCGAAGCATCCTGGAAGGATGCTGGGGGTCGGTGGCGGAGACCCCTGGTTTCTGACGCTCTCTCCCCCCGATGGAGAGAGGCAGTTCAGGGCAAGTTAATCGTAAACACCGGTAGTATATGCTCATTCCATCAACCCTCCGCGATATGTCAAGCACAAATTGAAAACTCTGCTGACAGGACTTACATTTACCTTTAGAGATAGAGAGGAAGGCAGATGCAGCTCACAGAAAACCAGACAGCGCCGGGCAAAGATGTCGCTACGGGCTTGTGCATGGAGTGCGCTATGCGCCACCACGATTACAGGGAGATGCTACGGCACGAGACGGGTGACGACCATCCGTCTGAAACGCCTTTCCCTCGGGCGTGGATAGATGGCAGACGCCATATGCTCCTGTCCCGTGCCTGGACGCATCGGGAGCCGTGCCCTGAGTGCAACAGAGAGGCGCCGAGCCTTTACGTGCCGGTGAAGTGAAGTGTACCGCAAAGAACAACAGAACCAACTACGGCGCTATCTTGTTGCCCGCCACATGAACCAGCTAACGTTCACGTTCGACACCCTGGCGCGTAACCAACCCTTCGCCCTTCTTTTGAACCACCCTCACTATCCCTGCTTTGCTTTTCATGAAAACTTTGCCACTATCAGGTTAGAAACACGGCAATTTTTGCTGAGCTGCAAAGAGAGCTGCGTCAAGTGAGTGCCAGGAAGAACGCGAAATAGTAGAAAAAAAGGAAAGGGTAGGTAAACTCCAGAATGGCTAAATTCCATAAGAAACAGCACCGCATGCAACGCATCGGCTGGCTTCGCGCGGCCGTCTTAGGTGCGAACGACGGCATCGTGTCGACAGCAAGCCTGGTGCTCGGGGTGGCAGCCGCGCATGCGACTCACAGCGGTGTCATGATCGCGGGGGCCGCCGGGCTGGTCGCGGGAGCTATGTCGATGGCTGCCGGTGAGTATGTCTCGGTCAGCTCGCAGGCAGACACCGAACGGGCCGACGTTTCGCTTGAGCGCAAGGGGCTTTCAGCGGACAAAAAGGGCGAGATGAAGGAGCTGGCCAGGATCTACGTTGGTCGCGGTATAGCTCCTTCGCTGGCAAAGGAGGTCGCCAGACAACTCATGGCCCACGACGCGATAGGCGCGCACGCCCGCGACGAACTTGGTATCTCCGCTAAACTCCCACCGCGACCGATTCAGGCGGCGCTCACGTCGGCGGGCGCGGTTGCCGTTGGAGCCGCCATGCCTCTTTTGGCCGCCGTTATAGTACCCGCGACGGGTCTGATTCCCTTCGTCGCCGGCGTCTCCCTGCTGTTCCTCGCGCTCCTGGGCGGGTTGGCTGCGCACGCAGGCGGCGCAAGCGTGACGAAAGGCGCGCTACGCGTAACGTTCTGGGGTGCACTGGCCATGGCCGTGACCGCGGGTGTCGGGGCTCTTTTCGGAAGGGCAGCCTGAGCGGGTTCCGAATCCTTCTCTGATGTGTCAGATCCGAAATCACTATACCTTACCTTAGGGCGAACCATATTATTGATTCTACGTACCAGCACAATTATGCCCATGAATTCACTTTTCTGCACGTCAAGCCCCTGGCGTTCCCTTATCTCCGTCGGCACCGTGCATCGTTACATGATATAGACCAACGACAGGTGATCTCAAGAATCACGAAGATTACGGGGCAGCTCTACAGGTTCCTATAATAGACGACACAGTCCCGATTCTTGTCGTCCACCGAGGTTCCCACTTTCGAGAACTTGAGTTTTTCATGAAAGGAGATGGATTTTGTGTTGAAAGGAAATATCTCTGCGTAGAGTTCTTGCATCCCGAGAACACCCTTTGCGTAGGACATGAGACACTCGGCGGCTTCGGTCCCGTAACCGCCATCTCTGTACCGCTGATCACCGATCATCAGCCCGAATTTCGGCTTGCCGTCCTCCAACTTCACACTAGTATCACCGATCGGCTTGCCGGAGGCTTTGTCGGTGATGATGTACTCAACCATCTTCTCGTCACTTGCCCATTCTTCCTGCTTGCTCACGACCTCCGCCGGCGTGAGCTGCGACTCACCCACCATCCTGCGCAGGTATGCATCCTTAAGCCACGCAGAATAGTCAGCAGCATCGCTCGGGTCGAACGGCCGCAGGATGATTCTTTTGCCATGAATCAGGGGAAGGTCCTTCATTGGTTGTGAGCCTCCCTCGGCTGATCCATCAATCTTGCAGCGAGATCAAACGGTCTCCATTGATGGTGCTGATCCATGAACACAGCCCCTGACGTTTCGTTCAAAAGGATACCATAGAGCTGCTCCCTGAAGACCCCGGGAATATCGTTGACGTGAGTGCCGTAGCTGTCAAAATGCATCATCTCTACATGGTCGTGCTTCTTTCCTTGTACGTCATAACCCTTCTGGCGCAATTTGAAGAAAAGATGTTCCTGTTCATCGTGATCGAGATGCAGGGTCGCCAGCATACCGGGAAGCGCTGCGACCTGACTGTCAGAGTAGCCAAGACGGTGGTAATCAATACCCTGGGCGGCTACAAAAGAGATGACCCTCTTGCACTTCTGGCATGTGCCGCAGGGCATGTTCACTCCCCCTTCCGTGTGGGTGTGGTGGCACGACCTCTGCGAGGGAAGCAGGGACGAGTAGCGTGTTCCCAGGATCCTTTCGACCTGAAACCCTGTAATCGCGCCCACCGGGCTCCACACTCCAAAGTCCAGACCCTCTTTTGAAAGCAGGGTGTTGAGATGACTCATGTATTCTGGAGATTGATCGTACACGTTTGGGTAATATTCAATACCATTGATTTTGTTGTGGCCTTCAAGGATCTCCGTAGGATCATCGTATTCGTTGCCAAAACAGAGATGCCCTATCTTGTGCTTTTCAGCGAGCGGAAGCATCAAGAATTGGTAGTAGGCGAAAGAAAACAGGTTGATTGGATCCGCCACGCCTGTGTGCCCTTTCGTGCGGCTTCGATGCTCGATGGAGTCCTGGTCGAGAATGCTCATGTTTCTCACCAGAAACAGAAACAGCTGATCGAGATTGTGCCACACCTTCTTTGTGTTCGTGTCCTGTCGCTGGAATTCCCTGTACGCTGTGATGGCTGTCTTCCAGTGGCCCCCGGACTCGTTCAAAAAGACGGGGTAGACCTCAGCGCCCACTTCTTTCATGAGCCCGTAACAGAGAAGGCTTTCTTTTCCTCCGGAACTGGAGACAATGACCTTGGACTCGATATTCTCCTTCGGTCCATAGTTCGTGGAGTCCAATCCTGCGGGGATAAATGCTGCTCTTGGCCTGGCTGCCGGCGCCTGAACATCCTCTCCTTGAGGCAGAAACTCTTTTCTTATGTAGCATGGACGGGAGAGGAATTCGTGTACGAATATCTCCCGCGCGGTCTTCTCCAGCATGGTGGAAAAGAATTGGTAGGAAGCAGGTGTCAACTCGTACTCCACTATGATCTCATCGGCAAAGAGCCCTTCATTTATCGCAGGCACAGTAGAGATTAGACTTGCATATCGCTGAAGACTTGCGCGGTCGAACGGCTCTTGGTATTTGCATCGAAGCACGGAGGAAACGGATTTTCCTCGAGACTCAAGCGTGTACTTCGTGGAGATCGAGTCCGGACGCACATCGGGCTTTCCCACGATGACCTTGTCGAAGCATTTCAAGTCTTTCATGGTGATTACGCCATGGTTCACGCCGTGGCTAACCCCTCCCTGCAGCCCGACCAACACGACTCAGGTCACGTGCCAGAGCGACTTCCACGATCCTTCCAATATAGGCCGTGTAGTCATACCCTGCATACTGAGCCATCTTGAAGAGTGTCGCGTTGGTGTTGAGATCAGGATTCGCGTTGACATCAATAATCAGCGGAAC
>JADGQN010000425.1 GCA_017881765.1 Syntrophobacterales bacterium
CTTGAAGGCCGCTTTTGCTTTGGCAGCGCCCCCTATGGTAAAATTGCGACCATGATAAGCTCAATCCTAAAGAAGATCATCGGGACAAAAAACGAGAGGGAATTGAAAAGGCTCCAACCTCTTGTTGAAGCTGCCAATAGTTTTGAGCCGAAGATGCAGGGCTACACGGACGACGAGCTCAGAGGGCTGACCCCGCATTTCAAGGAGCGCCTTGAAAATGGGGCGGAGCTTGACAGCTTGCTTCCCGAGGCCTTTGCGGCGGTCAGGGAAGTAGCGCGCCGGACCCTGAATATGCGCCATTTCGACTCCCAGCTCATCGGCGGTGTCGTTCTGCATGAAGGAACGATTGCTGAAATGGCGACGGGCGAGGGCAAGACGCTCGTTGCCACATTGCCCGTCTACCTGAATGCACTGACCGGCCTCGGAGTCCACCTGGTGACCGTGAACGACTATCTCGCCAGAAGGGACGCTGACTGGATGGGCCCCGTCTACAAGTTTCTGGGCTTGAGCGTCGGCGTGATCGTGAACGATCTCGATGACGAGGAGCGGAAGCAGGCCTACGGCTGTGACGTGACGTACGGTACCAATAATGAGTTCGGCTTCGACTACCTGCGGGACAACATGAAGTACTCGCTCGAAGAGTTCGTCCAGAGGGAGTTTAACTACGCCATCGTCGATGAAGTGGACAGTATCCTGGTCGATGAGGCAAGGACCCCGCTCATCATTTCAGGGCCGGCCGAAGAGTCGACGGACAAGTACTACAAGATCAACAAGCTCATCTACCAGTTGAAAAAAGAGAAAGACTTCATGATCGACGAGAAGGCCAAAAGCGCGTACCTCACCGAGGAAGGTGTGGCGCGTGTAGAGCGGCTTTTGAAGGTCGATAACCTGTACGACCCCAAGTACGTGGACTTTCTCCATCACATCAATCAGGCGCTGAAGGCGCACGAGCTTTTTGCGCGCGACGTCGATTACATCGTGAAGGACGGTAAGGTAATCATCGTCGATGAGTTTACCGGCAGGCTTATGGCGGGAAGGCGCTTCAGCGACGGTCTCCACCAGGCATTGGAAGCCAAGGAGAACGTGAAAATAGAGCGGGAAAACCAGACGCTTGCAACGGTCACGTTCCAGAACTTTTTCCGGATGTACAAGAAACTCGCCGGCATGACCGGTACCGCCGATACCGAAGCGGTGGAGTTCAAGAAGATATACAATCTTGACGTCATCGTTATCCCGACAAACAAGTCGCTTATCCGTACAAATTATCCTGATGTGGTATACCGGACGGAGAAGGAGAAGTTCAAGGCGGCTGCCAAAGAGATCGAGGAATTGCACACGATGGGCAGGCCGGTGCTGGTCGGCACCTTGTCGATAGACAAGTCGGAACGGCTTGCTGAGATGCTCAAGCGGAAGGGGGTCCCCCACCATATACTGAACGCGAAGCAGCATGAGCGGGAGGCGGAGATTGTTGCCCAAGCAGGCCGTTTGAAGGCGGTAACCATCTCTACCAACATGGCGGGCAGAGGCACCGACATCCTCCTCGGGGGTAACCCGGCTTTTCTTGCCCTTGCCATGGCTAAGGGAGAGGAAGGCACGGAAGAGCACGCGAAGGCCGTGGAGCAAGCCCGCCGGATTTGCGAAAAAGAAAAAGAAGCGGTGATAAAGCTCGGTGGGTTGCACATACTCGGCACGGAGCGACACGAATCGCGGCGCATTGACAATCAGCTTCGAGGCAGGGCAGGAAGGCAGGGAGACCCCGGCTCTTCACGGTTTTACGTATCCCTGGAAGATGAGATCATGCGAATTTTCGGCTCTGAAAGGATTTCTCCGCTCCTCGGAAAGCTCGGCATGGACGAAGATATGCCCATAGAGCACAAGTTGATCACAAAGGCGATTGAAAACGCCCAGACCAGGGTGGAAGGACACAACTTCGAGATCAGAAAGTATCTCCTCGAGTATGACAATGTCATGAACAAGCAACGGGAAACCGTGTACGGGATGCGCAAGGAGATGCTGAGCGACGGTGACATGAAAGAGCGCGTGCTTGAGCAGGTGGAAGAGCTCTGCGACGAGTTCGTTGACGAATACGCGCCTGAGAAGGTCTATCCGGAAGAGTGGGATATGGTTTCCCTCAAGAACAGGCTCTATGAAACCTTCTTTCTCCACTTCGACCTGGATCACCAGGAGCCAAAGCAGGACACAAAATTTGACCTGAAGTCAATGACCAAGCCGGGCCTACTCGAAGCGGTCAAAGCCCAGGTGCTCTCCGCATACGACGCCAAAGAGAAAGAATTTGGGGTACCGACGCTGCGCAGCATCGAGCAGTATATCGCGATGAGCTCTCTTGACGCCCACTGGAAGGAGCACTTGCTCTCGCTGGACCATTTACGGGAAGGTATCGGTTTGCGTGGTTACGGACAAAAAGACCCGCTGCGCGAATATCAGCGGGAGAGCTTCGAGATATTCATCGATATGCTGGAGCGGGTAAAAGTTGATACGGTCAGAAAGCTCTTTGCCATCCAGCCGGCGCGCCAGGAGGTTCAGAGGGAGGTCCAGAAGCCGGAAGCGCCGGTCATGTTCATGAACAGATCGGATGGACCGGGAGACGGAGGACCCGGAGGCGGAGAGCAGAAAGGCAAGAAGATAGGCAGAAATGACCCCTGCCCGTGCGGAAGCGGCAAAAAGTACAAAAAATGTTGCGGGAGGCAGTGAGCGTTGAAAGGCGTGCAATTTTCCGGTGTGGCGTCAGGCATCAAGGCTTCAGGGCTGGATCTGGCGCTCGTCTATTTTGAAGAACCCACGGATGTTGCTGCGCTTTACACGCGCAACAAGGTCAAGGCAGCCCATATCCTCTATAACAGGAAAAGGGTGAAAGGCGCGGTCCGTGCTCTTCTCGTCAACGCCGGATGCGCCAATGCGTGCACGGGACTTGAAGGTGTACGCGATCTCGGCGAGATTGCGGAAGGCTTGTCTTCCGAGCTCGGCATAAAGAACGATGAGATCCTGTTCGCGTCCACAGGCGTCATCGGGAAAAGACTGCCCGTTGGGAAGATAATCGCTACGCTTCCCCTCCTGCGGAAGAGCCTACGTGAGAAGAACATAGAACCGTTTGCAAGGGCCATCATGACCACCGACACCTACCCCAAGATAGTGCAGGCCACGGTTCCCGGTAAGGCAGGCGGCAGTATAGCAGGCGTCGCAAAGGGTGCGGGCATGATGAATCCGCTTTTTGCCACCATGCTCTCTTTTTTGTTTACCGACTGCTCCGTGCAAAATGAACAGTTGACAAAACTGATGCCCGCGCTGGGTCGTGATAGCTTTGAAAGGATAACCGTGGACGGAGACACGAGCACCAACGACACGGTGATGGTCTTCTCGAGGAAAAGAGGAGACGCCGTGTGCGACATGGCTGTATTCAAGGAAAAACTGCTGAACCTGATGAAGGACCTTGCCTTCCTCATCGTGAGGGACGGGGAGGGCGCCACGAAGGTAATCCACATCACCGTCACCGGGGCACGAAAAAAGGAGGTTGCTGAGAAGCTGGCGCGAAGGATTTCCGTCTCACCGCTCGTAAAAACAGCGTTTTTCGGCTGCGACCCGAACTGGGGAAGGATCATTGCCGCGGCCGGCGACGCCGGGGTGCCCATCCGGCCGGAGAAGGTGGAGATCGTTATGCAGGGAGAACGCCTGGCGCTGGAGGGCGTTGAGGTCCCCTTTTCCGAGGAGAAGCTTAAGAGATTAATGGACAAGAAAGAAGTAGATCTCGTCGTGGACCTTCATGACGGGAAGGCAGCGTACGATCTTTACACCACCGACCTTACCTTTGACTACGTCAAAATAAACGCATCATACCGGAGCTGAGCGACACGCCGCTTTTCGCGCCTGGCTTGGTTGCTTCGAAGCCGTTGCTCGTCGGCGTACAATCAGTACAGCCTCCTCGCCCCGTCTCCTCGTCGCCCGCGCCATCCATCGAAATGCGACGCGTCGCACAACTCTGTCATCGTGTGATATGATCGCGAATTACTAAGGAGTTCATAAGTAAGGCCCCCTCACCCTCGCCCTCTCCCTCCAGGGGCATAAGCGCTAACTTAATTTGGTGGTGAGACAGCATGTTTTTTCCAAAGATTCGGTTTGCCGTACACGTGCACGAGGCGACTCTCGTAACTTCGT
>JADGQN010000426.1 GCA_017881765.1 Syntrophobacterales bacterium
TTCGACTGGCGGGGGTACTTAGAACACCTGTAAATGTTTGCTGAGAGATATCATGGCAAAGCAACAATTACGGGATAAAACGTACATAACCAAAAAACCGGGAGGAGTGGACTATGAGCAACAACCCACTCCTCCTCGCTACCCGACGCGCTCGCCCTCGTTTACGCCGAAATGATGTATCTCGTACCAGCCGTGTTCAAAATGAACTGGTCGGGCATTTCCCGTGCAAAGGCCCCAATAGCTTCATACCCCGTGCAGTGGGTAGGGACGATGTAGTCTGGCCGTATGGCTTTGATATCAGCAATCGTTTTCTGAATGAGTTCAGGTTGGGCCCCCGTTAAATGGAACCCTCCTATGACTGCGTGAACCTTCTCGATGCCCGTCATCTTTTGAGCATGTTTTACCGTATTTACAATTCCTCGATGGGCGCAACACGACAGTACCACTAGCCCCTTCCCTTTGGCATTCAGCACCATCGCCTGCTCTCCGATAAAGTCTTCCTGAACAAACTGATCCCCTTTTGGCAATTTTATAATCCGGCCTGAGGGCATCGGCGTAATTGTCCGTGATGACCGTGATGACTATCTTCTCTGCCTCGGGTATTTTTACCGACCCTCGGGCAAAGGCACGGCTCTGAAAAATATCCCCTGCCAAAAATACAGTTCCAGTGACTGCCGCGGTTTTCAAAAAATCCCTTCGATTCATGTCCTTTGACATATCTGCGCCTCCTTCATGGCGTTTCTTGGAGCTAAGGCAGGTGTATGCGAGTACGTACAGGCTGTCAAGCGAAACATACGACTATTTTGTCTGGGAGAACATGACATCAGGGTATAATCAGGGCCAACTCCATTCTGACTGTCTAACTAATGTCCTCAATTCAGCTGGCCCTACTTTCTCTTTGCTGGGTTGCATCATCACCGACTGAAAGGTGGTACCAGATTGAGAAAAGGTGCTTGCACTAGTTCAGAGGAAGGAGGCGTGCATCTCCTCCACCCACCGCTGTTCACTTCCAGATCGTTCGCGGAGATAAGGATTATTGGTTGAAAGCATGGATAACGCGTCAGATGACCAGCCCCGCTGGGGGCTGGTCATCTCGACCGCCTCTTCAGGCACCAATCCCATTAGTGGAGGAGTTTATTTTAGATTCTTGAAGGGATTCGTTGGAAGATGTGCATTACTGAATCCGTTCCCAAGTCAAGACCGCGGTGACTAGCCTGCCATCTTCCGGGCTCGGGGCTGGGGCCGCGCTGAGGGCAAGCCTGTTTCCGTCGAACTTAACCTGTCGCACGACGTGAGTGCCGGTCCAGTTTTCGTTCCAAGAAATGTCGACGTGATGCGTGACGGCTTTTCCATCGTAGGTGTAGGTTCCGCCGTAGGCAATCGTGCTCTTAAAGAGTTCAACCCGTTCCTGATCCGTCATCTTGGCCAGATCAGCGACCTTTGGCCGTTTGTCGCTGACGATCAGAACGAGCATGCGACCGTCCCGGCCGTAGTTGATGAAGCCGTGTGGTGATTTTCCAAAAGCGTCCATCGTTTCACCCGTTGCCAAGACTGTTCTCGTAAAGCTGACAAGCCGCCATGTCCCGTACAATTGCTCATCCGCAGCAAGGACTGTAGTCGATATCAGCAGCACCAAGAAAAATCCTGCAAGAAGAGAATTTGTCTTCCTCAAATTCATAATCGTTTCCTCCTTTCCCACGAGATTTATAAAGCCGGGAACAAGTGAGGCTACAAGTGGATATTTAACCCCCTGGAGCCTTTACATTGACGGCTTTCAGGAACTCCTTTTCATACGACACTCCAAAAGGTTAGAGACTACGTTGATGGGTTTACCGAGCTACAAAGGGAATCAATGATAAGGAAATACTCTTTTTTTAAATGGCAGTCAATGGGTAAATTGAGGAAAAGATGCTTATTGCCGTAACCTTCGTGTCCCGCGAGCCATCACGCCGCAACGTTCAAAACGCCAGTCCTTTATGCGGCACGCCGGTCGTAATAGATCCTCTCCGCGTGCCTTAGACTAGGGCCAGTGCTTGATATGAGGCCGGCCTCCCGGAAGAGGAGTACCCATGCTCACTGCAGCGAACGCACCTTTCCCGCGACCTCTTCGCTCAGCCTCCCGAGAGCATTGCTCATCGCTAGAACAGCGTCGGTAAGGTCGTCCGTCCGTATGGGTTCGGTGACTGTTGAGCTGCTCATCAGCAGATTCGTCTTTCCGTCCTTGTCGGAGAGAGTCCAGCGTGCGGTAAGCAGAATGTCCCTCCCAGGTCTGATGTCAAAGCGGGTTACGTGAAACGTGACCCGATAATTTGTCAGTACGCCGGGCCTCCAGCTGACGATTGAAAAACCGCTCTGGGAAAGGAGCATGGAGAGGTTTTCCGCCAGCACGCGATGGATGTCGACTTTGAGTGAGCCACCCCAGAGGTCAAATTCAGCCAGGGACAAACGGTTCTGCGATGAACGGGTGACGAGTTCAGGCCGGTCAAGATAATCCGGTATTTCAACGGAAGCAATCCCGATGATCTTCTTCGATGTCTTATCCGCGGGCGGTTCGGGAATGACCTGAGGCGTGACGGAACTCAACGTATAGAATCTCGAAGACGGCGAAGTGACACAGCCGCCGAGCACGAGCAGGACTGTCAGTAGGCAGAGCGTAATAGCCTTTTCATACGTGGCTGAGGTATACCAATTTGCCTTCACGTGTATACCTTCGTTGTCGCTGCGTCGCTCTCCTCGACGTACCCCTAGGTACGCCTGCGTCGGCTCCTCGCTGCCGCCTCGGTCTCCGCCTGAATGCAAATTGGTATTAGTCATATACTATTCTCCCTTCACAACCTTTTTTCCGTGAATCAAAGCTTCCGGGTGACGGTGCAGGTATTCGGTGAGGAATCGGACGGAACGGGCGGTGTCGCCGACCTCCCGCAGCGTGCCGTCGACCTGCTGGATCAGCGTCGAATCCGCCGAAGCAATTTCCTGGGCCGAGGCCAACGTCTTTTCGGCCTGCTTCATGGTATCCTGCACGGCGATCAGGCTCTTCTCCATCTGCTCGGGAAGCGTATCTCCTTTGCGGACGATCCGCTGCAACGAATCGGAGGCATCTTTCATGTTGGCCAGCACAGGGTCTATCTGGCTGTCTATCTTACGCACAACCGTTTTTACCTCTTTGAGGCTTTCGCTGAGGGCGTCAAGGCCTGTCGCTACTTTAGGCGAGTTTACTATCCGGTCAATGCCCTCCAAGGCGCTCATCGCCTTTTGCGCCAGCTCTTTCAGGGGAATCTGCTCGGCAGTGTTAAGGAACTCGTCGATCTCCGACGCTATGGTAGGTATCTCCGGATACCTCGTGTCGAGGCCCAAAAGCCTGGCAGGCCGGTCGGGAAAGAAATCGATATTGATCGCGAGCTGGCCCGTCACCATGCTCTGTAGTTCAAGCCGCGCTCTCAGGCCTTTTTTAATCAGCTCGTCAGTGTGCTCGGTCCCTGGCGCGTGCCCGATATAGACCATCTTGCGGGGATCAAACTCGGCAAGGACAGAGATGAGAAACGAAAGATCCTTGCCGTCATACCGTAACTCGATATTCTTGACGGAGCCTATCCTGACGCCGCGGAAGAGAACGGGAGAACCGACGTTCAGACCCTTCACGGAGTTGTGAAAATACATCACGTTAAGAAAGGTCTTTGTGAAGAATCTGCCCGACCCGAAGATGACCACGGCTGCGACAGCGAGTACTATCGCCCCTGCGATGAACACTCCAATAAGTGTGTTACTTGCCGGCTTGCCCATCTTTTCTCGTCTCCTCAAAAATAACGGATTTCTCTTTCAGGCCCTCTCCCGCAGCACTCCCCGAAAAGCGCGGACCGGACCGACCGCCCCCTTCACTCGCGCTCGTTGCGCTCCGCGTGAGGAAGCACTGTACAGTGGAGTTCTCGCACTCTGCCAGCAACTGCCTTGGGGCACCCGACGCAATCATGGTCTTTGTCTTCCCATCGAGGAAGACGGAGTTATTTCCTATGGCAAAGATACTGGCCAATTCATGAGTCACCACCACTATGGTCGTTCCCAGACTCTCCTTCAGTTCCAAAATCAGCTGGTCGAGCAGGCATGCGCTGATCGGGTCTAAACCTGCCGAAGGCTCGTCCAGAAAGAGTATCTCCGGATCCAGCGCCATGGC
>JADGQN010000092.1 GCA_017881765.1 Syntrophobacterales bacterium
TCAGACACCTTTCAGGGAAGCTGGTGAAACACCAATTCAGTTTATAACCGCATTCACCTGAAATGTCAACGCATGGCGCGGGAAACGGGCGGAAGAATGTAGTGTTAAGCGGGAAATGTCCAAAACTGCCTGTCGTACCGAATGGTCTTTTAAGTTTGCGAATTTGGATATTGGGATTTGTTTGGGATTTCGATAGCGAAGTATCTTGTAAGGATAGCGATAGCGTTAGCGAAGCATCCTGTAAGGAAGGATCCTGTAAGGATTTAAGGTGACCAAGCCAAGGCTTTGCCTATCATTCCCCCCAACTTTGCCGAGGTCTTCGGTTTAAGGATGAACCGGCCGATGCCGGCAGCCTCTATGTTTTGAGTCGAAGGTCTCTCCCTGTACCCTGCGTAGAGGAGCACCGGGAATCCCGGGCGTATGCGCCTGAACCGCTGGGCAAGCTCTAATCCTGTCAGGTCGGGCATCACATAGTCAAGGATTGCGAGGTCGAACCTGTCCGGCTCTTCCGAAAACCTTCTCAAAGCGTTCAGGCTTTGTGTCTCAGCCCTCACGGTGTGCCCGAGGCGCTGGAGCATGGATGCGGTTACGCTGACTATATCCTCTTCGTCATCTACCAACAATATGTAAAGCGGGTGTCTGGAAATCATGACAGTACCCCTCCTTAAGGGGCGCTGTTAGCGCTCCTTGGCCCCTCCGATTCTCCGGATAACGCATAGCCGCGATCCTTCCGACCTCAGCCGATGAAGCTATTGATGCTTCTGTCCGGCCACAGGGAAACCTGCCGCGCCCCAGGCCAAGATCCCTCCTTCGAGAGGGTAGACCTCCTTGAACCGCAGCTCCTTCATAAACTCAAAAACGGTATCGCTTCGATTACCCGTCCTGCAATAAACCAAGTACCTTTTGGTTTTGTCCAGCTTGCCGAGCTCCACCTGGAAACCCGGATGGTAGTAATCCATATTAACCGCCCCTTCAATGTGACTACCTTCAAACTCTTCAGGGGTGCGCACGTCGAGGATTACAAAGTTCGGATTGTCTCTGTTGCGTTGCACTAACTCCAGCGCCTCTCGGGGCGTGACAGCTCTCAATTTCTCCGACTGAGCCTCGCCTGCCGGGTCGCTGGTTTCCGCAGACTGGACCCGCCAGTCGTTAACAACAAAGAGAAGCAGCAGCAGGCCAAGCCCGGTAATATATCGTGACCCTGTCTTTCGTCTCACCCTTGACCTCTGACCCTGGACCCTGCTCTATTTCAGCCGTCCTTCCACCGCTGCCCAATTGATGTTCTTAAAAAAGGCCTCGATGTAATCGGCTCTTTTCAGCCCGTAATCGATCATGAAGGCATGTTCGAAGACATCGCAGATTAAAAGGGGATTACACCCTGACGGATGGCCTACGTCATGCTCGTTGATCCAGAAGTTGATCAGGTTACCATTGGCCAGATCCTGGTAAAGCGCTGCCCAGCCGATGCCTCTCATACTGGCCACGGCCCTGAACTCTTTTTCAAACGCCTCGTAACTGCCGCAATCCTGGGCGATCTTCTTGCCCAACTTTCCATCTTTGTTGATGCCGCCTTTTCCGCCGAGATTCTCGAAGTAGTGCTCATGGAGCCGCATCCCATCGAACTCCCAACCCAGTCTGCGCCTCAGCTCCGCGGCCTCCGGGGTGCCAAGCTTGTCTGCCTTCGCGAGTCCGTCGAGCGTCTCCAAAACTTTGTTGCTGTTCGTAACATACCCCTGGTAGAGCGTAAAATGATTCTTCAAGAGCGTTTCACTGAAACCTTCCATGCCGATGAGTTTTCCGTAATCCTTCGCGGTATACATAGTCCTTCCTCCCTTTTCTCTAGTAATGCCTAAAGTTGTCCGCAAGCCACAAGACGTGGCGGTTAACCCTACGCTACTTATCTGTGTGAATTGCCACCTGCTTACCACAGGAGCGCCGTTTCGCCTTTCCTTGGTCGGCGCAACTTCACCCGATCAGTTTTCTAGCCTCTACGAGGGCTCTGTCATAATCGGGATGGTGGGTCACCTCGGGGATTATCTCCTGATACCGGATCACACCTGCCGCGTCGACCACGAAAATTGAACGCGCAAGTAACCTCAAGCCTTTGATAAGGACACCGTAGGACATGCCAAAAGAAGCCTCCCTGTGGTCTGAGAGCGCTTTCACCCTGTCAAGACTTGCATCGGCGCAATATCTGGCAATAGCAAAGGGCAGGTCCATGCTGATGTTGAGAATGACGACAGCATCGGATAAAATCTGTGCCTCTTCGTTAAACCTGCGTGCCTGTAAATCGCATACAGGGGTGTCGAGCGAGGGAGTTACACTGAAGATTTTGACTTTTCCGGAGAAGTCAGAGAGCGAAACTTCTTTTAAATCTTTATCGACCAAAGTGAAGCCGGGCGCTTTATCGCCAACCTTCGTTGGGCTGCCAAGCAAGGTCAACGGATTGCCGGCAAATGTGACTACTCCAGTCCGCTCCATAACCAACCCCCCCCATCATTCTATGCTTTAATTTGATCATTCGAAAGGGCAATGTCAAGGAGCATGGGGCTTTGGCTAGCGTACCAAGTTGCATTCAAGAATACGACCCAGCCTTCGGCCGGGTACCCGGGCGACCAGGAGGATAGCGAAGGAGACGATGAAGAGGGGTACCCGTGTCCAAACACGGGTCTATGAATGAAGGCAACTTGGTATTACGCGAACCGCTTTCGCAGCACAAGTGAAACCAAAGCCCCCGCAACGGAAACCGCTGCAGAAAGCAAGAAGGCATAGGTGAACGTGCCCGACGCATCTTTGATCCAGCCTCCGAGAGCAGGGCCAAGTGCCTGCCCCACTCCGAAGAAGAGGGTGATGAACCCAAGTCCGGCGGGCGCGAGCCTTCCTCCCACTGCATCCCCGGAGGCGGCCGCCATGATCGTAGGAATCGACCAGGCGGTAATTCCGAATATCACCCCGGATACATAGAATCCGACGCTATTCTGCCAGAAGGCAAATATCACGTAAGAGAGTGCGAGGGTGAGATATGCGAGCAGAGAGCCATACCTGCGGCCAAGAACGTCCGAGATCCATCCCCAGAAAACGCCGCAGAACATGCTGAACAGACCGAGCACGGCAAAAATCCTGCCGGCTTCTGCGGGCCGCAGGCTGCACTCTTTGCACAGATACGCCACAAAAAAGGTTAGGTAGATGATATACGAAAATCCATACATGAAGTAGACACAACCCAGCTTCCAGATCTCGGGCTCTCTTACGATATCTTTCCACGCGGAAAACAGGGTCACTTTCGGCCCCGCAACCCTATCTTCTTCGCCGCCGTACAGAGAGAGTCCCTTTTCCGCCGGATTATTTCTCAGAAAGAGGTAGCAAACAAAGGAGAGGACAAACACCGTGATGCCCATCAGATACCATGCATATCTCCAGCCGTTGCTGCCGAAATAAGCGATGACTCCGGGCAGAATGACTCCCGAAAGGAAAAGCCCCACCCCGATGCCTCCGGAGACGATCCCCGTGCCGAGCCCACGTTTGCGTGCCACGAACCATGCAGCAGGTAAGGCCATGATGGGCACGTATGCACTGCCGTTTCCGAGGCCCGTGATCAGCCTCATGAGAAAGGCAGATAGAAAGGAGTTTGTGAACCCGGTCAGAATAAGGCTAATACCTATGACAACCAGGGAAGTGAAGACCACCCTTCTGACGCCGAAGCGCGCGGCAAGAAAGCCACCTACAATGGCGAGGCAGAGATAGCCGATGAAATTACCCGTCCCGATCAGCCCTACCTGGGTGTAGCTGAGCGACAAGCCCTCGCGCATTGACGGCAGTATGACTGAGTAGGACATTCTACCGAACCCGTGGGCAAGGATAGTTACTAATGTCCCTGTGAAAGCTATTATCCACGCATAATGCACCATGCCGCACCCCCTCTTTTCTCGATTGTAGAGGAGGTGCGCAAGCGTGTCAAGAAATAAGGCGCCGAGAAGAGGGTTGAACGGGCCGCTCGGAACCATTTCCGTAAGCGAAGCCTTGCGGGAGCCTCTCCCTCGGGCACCCGGCTTACAGGCGGAAGGAGCGGTGCGCCGAGGGAGGCGCATGCCGAGGACTGTCTGAGCGCTAAGACCGGCCATCGTGGCCGGCATGCGCGAGTTCCGCAGACAAGCGGGAGGAGCCTTTAGCCGGGTGAGAGGCGGAGCACCGACGGGGTACCCACGAAGTGGGTCGTGTCGGAAACGGTGGAGTCCGGGCAAACACCGGCAATCAAAACTACATGACCCTATTTCTCCTTCGCGTAGTTGACCATGCCTGAGATATCAATCACTACGACAGGCTCATTGCCCACGACCCAGGCGTCATGTCCCGGGGGCAGAAGGGCGACATCACCCGGCCCGAATTCGGCTTCGGTCCCGTCATCCATCACCACATGGAGTCGCCCTGACACCTGATACTGTAGATGAGGGGCTTCGCAACTCTTCGTCTTCGCTATCGGCTTCACCGAGGTTGACCATTTAAAGCCGGGCTGAAGGGTGGCACGGCCGAAAGTGACACCGCCAAGCGTCGCCAGTTCCAGCTTGCCTTTATCAAATGTCCGTGTTTCATCAGGTTGCGAAAGGTTCTTCTTTTGCATCTTTTCACTCATGTCTATTCCTCCTCTATTGTACGTTCGGCTAAGACTTGCTCTGTCAAGCCATAATTTGTAGACGATCAGCGGCGTTGTCAATATGCCGCCGTCGCACATGACTGCCCTGACAAAGTTTTCGTGTGAAAGGATTTGCACGGCTGCCGCTCTGATCAGCGGCGCACGGCTGCCGTTACCGGTTCGGAACGGAAGGAGCGTGTTCCTTTTCCCATGGAGGGAGCCATCGAATGAGGACATAGAGAATAACGAAGGGCAGTACAAGAAAGCCGAGCGAAACAAGCAGGCCTTCCACACCGCCCACCGCCATCTTGTAGGCAGTTAACCCTCTGAAGCTCTTCGAGAAAAGCTGACCGCCGATGACAACGTTCCACCTGGTGCTGAAGATACCGAACTGGACAAGGAGAGCAACAATAAAATAACTGAGCCTCCGGATCTCGGCAGGCCACTTGAACATCTTAACCAGGGCTATCGCTACCAGCGGAATGATCATACCGAGAATAAGCTGGATGACAATCAGACTGGTGAAGAGTCTCTCCGATATCATCTGTCCAAGAATCTGAATCGATTCTTCGGATTGATAAATACGGTGCACAAAGTCAAGGAACTCAAGAGAAAAGTCGACAATCATCATATAGAAAAGAAAACTGGCAAGCTTGTCGATGCAGGCCATATCAGGCTCTTCTCCCCTGACAAGCACAGCAACCATGTAAATCAAGAGGACCAGAGCGATGCCGGATACAATCGCAGAGAAAAGAAAGACGATGGGCATGAGCACGCTCGACCACCAGGGGTTTGCTTTGATCGAGCCAAAGATAAAGCCGACGTACCCATGAAGCAGGAACGCCGAAGGAATGCCGACAACGGTTATAGCATAGACCGCCTTCTTGTCGAAGGAGAGCGCCGCCGGGGAGTTATCTTTGGTAAATAGTGATAGTACCTTATAGACTAACCTCTTGTAGCCCTTCTCCTGCTCGGCCAAAACCATAAAATCTTTTCTGTAGTCAAACCATATCTCCAGAAGCAGCACTGCCATGAGGTACCATACGTAGACGAAGCCAAACATGGCCATGGCAGACGACGGGCTTGGCGTCATAAACATCTCGAACCCTCTTTCCGGATGGCCAAGGTGGGCCACGAGAGGGAGTGGAGCTACGATCAAGAACGAGAGGGCTGTGAGTAGCGCAAGCCTGTATGTGGCCTGTACTTCCTTTACCTTGAACACCTTCACCAGAGACGCGAGGATGAAGGCCCCGGCCACAAGCCCCGTAATGTAAGGGTAAATGACGATGAGGAGGTTCCAGTGAAGCTCAATCTCGTTCGGGTAGATGAAGCCGACCACAAGCTTCAGCGTCTCGTACAGACGGGCTATCTCGGCATTCAAGATTAACGAACCTCCCTGTCGATATCGGCGTAGTAAACTTTGGGTTCCGTGTTCAGGCCCGGCTTCAAAACAAAGGTCTTGTTGAAGCGCATAAATTGGATGATCGGGCTTGCCTTGCTCTTGAGATCACCAAAAACCCTTGCCTGTGTCGGGCAGGCTTCAACACACGCGGGTAACAATCCCTTTACGATTCTATGGTAGCAGAAGGTACATTTTTCGGCAGTCTTCGTCTCCGGGCGGATGAAACGCATACCATACGGACAGGCCTGGATGCAGTAACGACAGCCTATGCAGTATTGCGAATCGACCAAGACGACGCCATCCTCTGTTCTGTACGTCGCCCCGACCGGACACACCTGAACACACGGAGGCTTTTCGCACTGGTTGCATATTTTAGGGACAAAAAAGGTCTTAAAAACCTTTTTATCAGAAGGAAGAGTCTTGAAACCATCCTTGCCGCCGTTGGGGCTGTCAACGATGGTCTGGCCATCTTCGGTTTCGATATAGCGCTCTACCCACGTCCGGAAGAAGAACGGATAATCGGGCACGTTGTTTTCTTTCTTGCACGCGTCCACGCAACGGCCACAGCCTATGCAGCGGTCAACCTTTATGCCCATCGCGTAAAGGTGCTTCGCGGGCTCATATTTGGTGCCATACCAGTCGCTCAGGCCTTTCTTCTCAGTAGCCGCAAGTATCGAGCCCGGCACCGCGAGCGACATGGTTCCCAACAGAATCGTCTTGCAGAACTCCCTTCTCGATGTATCAAGGCCCTTTCCAGGGCGGTCCCTTTTCATCTAACGAGCCCCCGGCATATGCGGATAGTGACACTCCCAGCAAAGGTATTTCCCACCGTGACTCGCCATGTCAACTCTAGGAATTTCCTTAGACGCCGAAGCATCCTGGGCATGACACTTACCACAGGCTTCTCTTGTCTGCGGCTTCTTGGCCATATTGCCTCGTGGAGATAGTCTGTGGTTGTTCGGTACTTCGTGGCAGGTCGTACAGACGAGGTCGCCATGACGGGAGACAGCGATAGTACGCTGAATAGTGGCATGGCAAGCGTCACATCCCTTTGGCGGGTGTGGCGGTCTCGGATCGTGCGGCTGATGGCATGCTGTGCATAACTTCAACGGATTATGCGACTCGGAAACAACCTGCGGAAAACCGGTCGGCCGTGAGGGTTGATATTCGTGACAGAGCAGACAGTTTGCTCTCGTACGTGGGATCTGAGGTTTCTGCTTCTCCTGGTCCTGTGTATGCGTATAGGCAGCGCCGTGGCAGATTTCACAGGCCACACCGCGGTGATATCCCCCCTTCTTGGTCGAGGCGATCTCACTGTGGCAGTCGGCACAGGCTTCGCTGCCCGCGTATTTCAAGGGTAACTCGGCATTCTGCACGACGGACGCCGCCCTGTAATGCCCCCAGAGGCCAAAGGTGGGGGGTACCAGGAAATGTCTGGCAACAAAATAAATAATGACGAGGGCCACGATCGGCACAACTAGGTGGCGTATCTGCTCAGGTATACGTTTCCACATAACAATTAATCCTGTGTGTGCCCGTAAATTAATACAGCCAATGCAGACATGTCAATAGGCGCGAGTCTCGTATTCACGGGTTCCCATAACGAAGCCTTACTTAGGCTCGATCTTTGAAGCGATCTTCGCGTACTTGGAGTGAACGAAGTCTCCTCGCACTATCGGGATGGCTACCTTCATGAAGAGGGTGAAAACGAGAAGGCCCGTTGCCCAAACGCCGAGAGAGATGGCGAGTTCAGTAAAATTGGGGAAGTACTCGTAGATCTCGCCGAGCGGGTCAGGGATAAACCCTGGCGCCACAAAGCCGGGGCCCTTTTCGATCCAGACACCCACGATAATGAGAAAAGCGCCAATGTTCAGCGTGGGCAGGCTTCTGCGGGTCCTCGGTATCAGAAAAAGAAGAAATGCCGTCACATTAAACGTGAGAGAAAGCCACATCCATGGGACAAGCACATGATGGCCGCGCAGCCCTTCGTACAGGTACTCGAGCGGCGCCAGATGGATGGTATTCGAATAATATTCCTTGAACACCTCCGCCCCCAAAAGGAAGAGATTGATGAAGAGCGCGTAGTCGATCAGCTCTGCGATCTTAAAAAGGGCTTCATTGGAAAACTTGATTTGAGAGACTTTCCTGATGACCTGGAAAATAATAATAATCATTGCAGGTCCGGAACAGAACGCACTTGCCAGGAACCTCGGCGCCAGGATAGAGGCGTTCCAGAAGGGACGAGCAGCAAGGCCGTTATACAGGAAGGCCGTGACCGTGTGTATGCCAACCGCCCATGGGATCGAGAGCAAAATCAATGGTATCACAAACGACTTTACCGGCTCCTTCTCATAGTATGAATTCACAAGTATATAGACGGGAACGATTACGTTAAGGACCAGATAACCGTTGAGGACTATCACGTCCCAGGCGAGGAGCGAGTCCGGGAAAGCGAGCTTGCCGACCCCCGGGATGAGGTGCCAGAACCTGTCAGGCCTCCCCAGATCCACAGTAACAAAGAGCAGCGCCATCACGATAGACGAAGCTGCAAAGAGCTCGCCCAACACCACGATCTCCTTGATCGGGTCAAAATGGTAAACATAAGCGGGGATAACCAGAAGCACAGCGGCAGCGGCAACGCCGACGAGATACGTGAAGTTGGCTATGTAAAGACCCCAGGAGACCTGGTCCCTCATGCTCGTGACTATGAGCCCTGTTTCCATCTGCTTCATATAGAACCACAAGCCCACAGCCATGATAAACAGCAGGAGGGCACACCAACAATAATAGATCGGCCTTCCTTTTGCCACGAGGACGAGCGTCTTCTTATAGAATCTCCATGCTTCCATATCAGCCGTCACAATCCAAAGAAGTAGTAAAATTTTGGTTCGGTGTTCAGATCCTCTTTCATCCTGAAAACCCTCTTGTGGTCGATGAGATAACGGATCTCGCTGTTCGGATCGAGCAGGTTTCCAAACTTGCGTGTGCCCGTGGGACAAGCCTCCACACAAGCGGGGTATCTGCCCTGGCGCACTCTCTGGACACAGAAGGTACACTTGTCAACAACGTTCTTATAACGTGGCCGGTTGCCCAGGTAGTGAACAGCCGTGTTCAGCTCCTCTGCCGGTATGTTCGGCTCGGCCCAGTTAAAAACCCTGCCCTTATAGGGACATGCGGCGATACAGTACCTGCAGCCGATACACCAGTTGTAATCGACAACCACAAGCCCGTCCGGCTCCTTCCAGGTAGCATGCACAGGACAGACCTTCACGCACGGAGGATTCTCGCAGTGCTGACACTGGACCGGCATGTAGACGTAGCCCGGCTCAGGCACGAGTGCAGGGTCATAGTAATGTTCGGCGTTCTCAAGGTTGATGAGGCTGCCCTCGGGAAGGCGCAGCACCCTGATCCAATGCAACTGAGGATTATACCTGGAATGATTGTTTTCCTTGACGCAGCCGTAAACGCAGCGCCTGCACCCTATGCACCGGGAGAGATCGAGTCCGTATCCCCACAATGTGCCGGGCTTCGCTCCCTGCGTGCTTATCGTAAACTGCTTGCCATACTTCTTAAGGTACTTCTCTTCGAGCCGCTTGATCGTCCGTTTCTTATCTTCCTCGGTCATCTCCAGGTAGTGCTTCTGGAGGAACTCCTCAAGGTCTGCTTTCTTGCAGGAAACGCCGGACAGACCAAAGCCCGACAGTGCTGCGACGGATGCCATCCTGATAAAATCTCTCCGCGAGTAACGGTTACCTGCCATGTCTACTTTCCTGACCTTGCTGCCGGATTGTATTTGTAGAGCGGCTTAAAAGGTGGTGGCTCAGGCTTTATTGGTTTGAATTTCGGGTCGTGAGGATTGTGGCAATTCACACAGAGGAAATAGGTCCTCGGCCCTCCATCGAAATAGCCTATTCTCTTGCCATGGACTCCTACCTTCCAGTCTCTGTAAGTGGGTCCATGACACTGGCCGCAAAGCTCATAGCTGTGGCTGAAGTCAATATGCTCGCCACTGGCTAATTTCAGCATATCCCTGTTGGTCGCATCGTGGCAGTCAAGGCACCATCGCGATACTGACCCATGCTTCAACTGAATATTCGTGTGTTCTTCTTTCAGTTCCCTTCTCTTGGTATTTGCCTCCATTCCCGCATGGCAGTTGGAGCAAGGGAAGATGCCTTCGCTGAACGGAGGACGCGGGACCGGAAAGTCTTCCTCTTTGGCCCTTCCATCGAGGACCCAGCAGAACACGAACAGGCTGAGCAAGAAGCTCAATAGAACAATACGGCGCATATTCACTCTTTCAAGACAGACATCTTGTTGTTTGGAATAGTACATTATAAGTATCCGATCTCCAAAAAGCAACCATGCTTTACTTGTTTGCTCAACTATATTTATTTGACCGGGTGTGGTATATATGTCCGCTATGGAACATCCCATGGAATATCCAAGAATGCGATGGGTCGAGGTGCTCCCGGTGGCGCAGGATGGCCGGGAGATGTTCTATCTGAAGGACCCGGAAGGATTGACGGAGAAATCGCTCGTCGTCTCCAAAGATGTGCTGTTTCTCATCGCCCTCATGGATGGCAAACGGTCTTTGAGGGACTTGCAGGCAGAATACGTAAGAGCTTCGGGAACGGTCGTCCACATCGAGCAGATTCAGTCCGTCGTAGAAGCGATGGACACCGGGCTTCTCCTGGACAACGAGCGCTTTCAAACCTGTCTGCAGGAGCTGAAGAGCGAGTATGAAGCTGCACCGTACCGGCAGCCCTGTTGCTCAGGAAGAAGCTATCCTGATAACAGAGAAGATCTGTTCGCATACCTGGAAAAAATGTTTGCAGGAACCAATCGCCCGGAAGTGTCAAGAGAGATACGGGGTATTCTGGCTCCCCACATTGACTACGCGCGGGGCTACAAGGTCTACCGGGAGACTTACAAGTACCTGCCTTTTACTGACAAGGAACTCATCGTGGTCTTCGGTACGTGTCACGGCCTGACCCCTAACTTGTGGAACATCTCTCTCAAAGATTCCTATACTCCTTTCGGTATCCTGCCATGCACAAGCGGACTGGCAACTCTCGTCAGAGAAAATCCCGTCCTCAACAAACACCTTGATGAGTGGTGCCACAGGACCGAACATTCTATTGAGCTGCAGCTGCCTATCATCCAGTTTCAGCTTCGGGACAGGAACGTAGAGATCCTCTCCATTCTCACGGGTTCGATGCACCAGCATGTGACCGGCAAAGACCAATCCGATGAAAGGCCCCTACAGGATCTGGCCGACAACCTGAAGCGGGTCCTTGAGAAGTATGGCAAACCGTATCTGCTCATTGCCGGGGCCGATCTGGCTCATATAGGGGCTCAGTTCGGGGACAAGTACGAGCTGGATGGCCCTGTGATGCGTCAGTCCAAGGCAAAGGATGAAGAGATTCTGGAGACGGTCAAACAGGTCCACAGCCAGCACTTTCTCGCCGCGATCCGCGCAGAAGAAGACAGGAGAAGGATCTGTGGACTCGCCCCCATCTATTTCCAACTTTCTCTGCTTGAAGGGTCGACGTGTGATCTCGTAGATTACGACCAGTGGACGGATGGGGCATCTTCAGTAAGCTTCGCAGGAGCAGTCTTCTATAAATAGGGTCACGGGGCATGGGTCAAGGGTCCCGTCAAACTTCAATACATACTCCCAAAATCGTTCAATCCATTGCTCGTATGCCACGTTGAATTTTGATGCATATCGAGGCGCATCGAGGACTGGGCTGCGAAGGCGTACCTTGCGGTACGTCGATGCAGAACAGGCCGAAGAGCAACGAAGAGAGGCGCAAAAGGCAACGTGGCATCGTTACTCGCCAATGATGTGGACGACCAGCGTCCGTTCTCTGGGCCGGTTGTCGAATTCTGCCAGTACTACCTGCTGCCACGTGCCGAGTAAGAGTTGCCCCTGCTCAAATGGTATAGTTAACGAAGGGCCCGTGAATGCAGCGCGGACGTGACTGAAGCCGTTGGCGTCTCCCCACGTCGCATCGTGGTGATAGGTCCTGTTCTCCGGGGCCAGTCTGTCGTAAAACTCGAGTATATCTTTACTCAGCCCCGGCTCGTACTCAAAGGTTGTAATGGCTGCTGTTGATCCAACGACAAAGACCGTCAGATTTCCCGTCTTGAGCTTTGATTGCTCTATTCTCTGGGCCAAATGGCCGCTGATATTGATGAGAGTTCCGTTGCCTTTCGTACTCAGTTTAATCCTGTCACTGATGATTTTCATGGTCTCCCTCTCTCTTCTTCAGCCTTGAACCTTGCACACACAGCTAGCGCCCGCGAGCAGCACCTTTGCCAACACACATCAAGAGGATATAATGGTATGGGATCAGACCGAACGTGTAATCTGAAATAAAAAATCGGGAAGACAGGATTTGAACTTATCCTCCATTGCGTCAGTACTGGATCTACAGAACCGTTAGCGGGTTCTAGCGGGTAATTCCTGCGGGTCTTACTCTCCCAACGGTTTTTAGCGATCCAAAATATACACTTGTGCACGCTTTCTGTACTCCTTACTCTCCCAGATATTTGGACTCGTACTGTTGTCAACGTTCTTAACATTCTCCCGTGATTAAGATCTTTCCAGTTAACGTATAATATAACCATGAAAGTTTTGGGTATCCAGGGAGGAACACTACCTGTTTTCGACATCCACACCGAGTATGATCATGACGACGATATGATCGAGATGGACCTTCCCGAAGGTCTGGTCGAGGAGTACATCGCTGTCAGGGACTGCCTCGACGCTGTGCACGGCAAGCTCTATTTCCCGGTTTTTGATGGTTTTGAGCGCAAGGATTGGCCCGGGTAGTTCAAGGGAAAACTTCCCCGCTTCTTCGTAGGCGGGTAATATCGCCGTTCGAGTCGGCGGTCGGGCCATTAAGTTCGTTGGCGTATCATTTCTCCCAGTTCTCCCTATATCCCGTCCAGATGTAGAAATACCCGAGCGCTGCCCAGCCCGACGGCGTCGCGTCCGGAGCCGCCGGCAAGCGGGAGTGCTTGACGACCATGGTCAGAAAAAAATGAGCATGAAAAAATGCTTCAATGA
>JADGQN010000427.1 GCA_017881765.1 Syntrophobacterales bacterium
TGAGCGGCGCCATCACGCCGTTTGGAGCGGGCTGCTCGACGATCGTTCAATATCCATACATGGAGAGAAACGCGGTTCAACCGCGGGCGGTAATCGGCATGCTCGATGTCTCCGCGCGTCCCTGCGTGCATACGAACACCATGAGCTTTGCCGTGCCCATGGCCCGGCTGGTGCAAATGATCGCGAATGCGGAGGAGAGTTTCTTGACCACCTCCTCGTGGCGGAAAGTGAGTAAAAGGATTGTATAGCAAACGCAACAGACGGGTGTAAGAGAACATGTACGAGAAGTTTTATAACCTGACAAAAGAGCCATTTCATATCACCCCTGACCCGCAGTTTCTTTACCTCAGCGAGAGTCACAAGCAGGCCCTTGCGTCAATGATTTACGGCATAGAAAGGCGAAAAGGCTTTGTAGCGATCACCGGCGGCGTCGGTGTCGGTAAGACCACCATAGTTCGGGCTTACCTGGAGAAAGCAACGAGTGCCGATCTAAAGGTGATCTATGTTTTTCAGGCCAACATAACGTTCAGAGATCTTGTCAAGACCGTTTATCGGGAGTTTGAGATGGAGTTAGCGACGAATGACATCGTCGAGATGGTAAACAGCCTCCATCTAGCGCTCATAGACCTGTACAGGCAGGGCAAGACGGTTGTCATCATTATTGATGAAGCGCAGAACATGCCGATAGAAACGCTTGAAAACCTGCGGATGCTCTCCAACTTAGAGACGCCCACTGAGAAATTGATCCAGGTCGTGCTCGTGGGACAGACCGAACTGGATGCGCTGCTCGAAAAGCACGAGTTACGCCAACTGAAACAGAGGATTGCCATTCGAGCACACATCGCGCCCTTGAGCGCTCAAGACAGTCGGGCCTATATCGAGCATCGACTTTCCGTTGCCGGGCTTAACAATTCAATCTTCGAAAAGAAGGCACTCGACATCATTATAAGAGAGGCGAATGGCGTACCACGAAAGCTCAACGTTCTGTGTGACAACGCACTGATCACCGGCTTCGGATATCAGAAGAATCCCATTACAACGCGTATTGCCGGAGAGGTCGTTGCAGATTTCGCATTTCCCGGGAAACCACCTCGTCGCGCGTTCGCACCGAGGTGGCGCGCTGCTGCTCTGATCGTTCTGGGACTCTTCGTTGCCCTGTTGATTGCTTTCTTCCTGTCGCCCTACGGGTCTAGCCTGAAAGAGGCGCTCGGCGTTGCTGGCCTGTCTCCCACGACGAGAAAGTCTGAGCCGGTGCGGGCACTGGTGAACCATGCTCCCGGCGAGAAAGCCCGTGAGGTCGCCTCGAACGTTGCCGCCCCTCTTCAGAAGGAGAGCAGTGTGAACCCGAAACCTGCCACGGAGTCAAAGGGCAATGTTGAGACCAAATACAAAACCAGGGTGGTAAGAAAGGGCGAGACCCTGTCTGATCTCGTCAGGGAGGCTTACCGCATGGATCCGAAGACTCCTCCGGATGACTCCCTTTTTGAACTTGTCAAGCGGCACAACCCGGCCATCACGGATTCCAATATGATCATAGCCGGCAGTGTGATCCAGTTTCCGGACATCCCCCACCACTAACCCGGGACATCATCTCACGCCCAGTCGCTCCGCGCTCCTTCGAGGCCGCAGAGAAAAAGCCGCAGAGCAGAGACAAGACTGTCTCACGCAGAGATCACGGAGAGCACAGAGAAGAGCAAAGGATTATCTCACGCCCAGTCGCATACGCTCCTTCGAGGCCGCAGAGGCCGCAGAGGAAAGACGTGAGGAGAGAAATACGTGAGAGTATGCGTGTGCTTGCTCTGAATTCTCGGAGAGAATTCTTCGCACAGCATCGCGCTTACGCGCGAGTAGTCGTAGAAAACCCGATATATGTTGTCTGCCGCTCCGCAGCAGACTAACCTTCACAACCAGACCGAGAGCGTACCAAAGTATCACCGCGCCACGCAGTGGCTGGCGGTTTTGATTTTCCGGCCTCTCACCGGAAAATCAAAAAAGAATTCGCCCTCTGTCTCCTGCTCAAATCCTCCCTCTGCGCCCTCTGCGGCCTCTAGCGAAGCGGGCGTGAGATAAATCTCTTGCTCTCTGTGCTCTCTGCGTGAGATAAATCCGTTCCCTTCAGTCACTGCGGATAGTGTATACAACATATTCCTGCGAAACGGGAATATTCCCGTATACGAGACAGCGAAAACCGGCAAGAAGTTAACACGGCGTCAGAATTCCTTACAGGGCTTGTTCGCCATTACACAAAATGGCGCAGAGCCTTGCTGGAAGGCCGTTTGCCCGACGTTCCATCGTGTGCAGTGGCGTCGGAATAGTTTACAATAACGCTGGCTGGTTACAACGACGCAAAACTATTATAACTAATGATATTAAATAGTTACTAGAGTGGCATATCCTTTGCTTCAAGAAGACAACTAACCAGGTGATTGGATCAAATTCGTTGTAGGAGGATTATAGAGGGATAAAATAAAATTCTTTTTAATCATGAGGCCTTACGCATAGGTCTTCAAACCTATCCTGAATCCGCACTACTTGGCTTGGGTCTTGCATCTCAGCCACCGAGATGGAAACTTGGGTTAAGTCCTTCAACCGAGGCATAATAGCCTTTCGGTTAATTGATTACACAGAAAATCTGGACTATACTTACTCTTGTAGCTTCAGTATCAGTATCGTCTGCCGCGGGGACATTTTTTAGTCGTGATCCCTCGCCGGTTGGGCTAGTACTGGGGGGTGGCATGCTGAAGACGACCGGGTCGGGCTCGCAAGAGTCGATGGCGGTAGCACATTGAAATCTTGAAGTGCAGGCATTATTTTGCGTTATACACTTCACAAACCGTGATTCTTACCGATTACGAGGGAGGCACGATGAGAGCACTACTTGTTTCATCTATTTTATTGCTGATTGCAGCAGGTTGCACCCCCACCTGGGTAGCGCACCCATCGCCCAAAGAGCCCATAGACCAGCAGGCTCGCCTCTACCCGGCGCAGGAATACAAGATCCAGTTCGGGGACCAGCTCGATATCAAGTTCCTGTACAACCCTGAACTGAACGAGAACCTGCCCGTCAGGCCGGACGGAAGGATCACCCTGCAACTCGTCGGTGACCTCATGGTCGTGGATATGACGCCGACCCAATTGGCCGAAGCCTTGAAAACCCGGTACGCAGCCGAGGTCAAGAGGCCGGAGATCACCGTTATCGTGCGCCAGTTTGCGGCGCAAAAGGTTTTTGTAGACGGAGAAGTGGGTCATCCCGGGCTCTTGCAGCTCGTCGGTCCTATGACCGTGTCACACGCGATAGCGCAATCAGGCGGATTTGGTATGGATGCCAGAAAGAACGAAGTGGTTGTGATCCGTCAGAATCCTGCCGGCAGGCCGTTCGTCACCGTGGTAGACATGCTGCAGGTGCAACGCGGGATAGATATGACTATGGACATCAACCTGATGCCCTATGATATGGTCTTCGTGCCCAAGTCCCCTATTGGCGAGGTAGACAAGTGGGTCGACCAGTACATCCGGAAGCTCTTACCGTTCCCGTTACCATCGCCGATACCCACCCCGACAACAACATCGAGCTTCTATTAGACTGCTTCAGGAGGTTTCTGGATGGAAGAACAGCATCAGACTTACAGCTTGAGGGATCTCCTGGCGATCCTGTTCAAGCACAAATATAAGATACTCATCCCGTTCGTGGTGATAGCTATAGGCACGGTGGTCGTGGCCAAGCTGACGACGCAGACGCAGTATATCGCGCGGGCGGTGCTGATGGTGAAGTTCGGCAGGGAGTTCCAGCCTGTTTCGGAACTACCCGGCCAGGCGCCGCCGGGCATCAACCAGGACGCTATCATAAACACGGAGATGCAGATCCTGACAGGCAGCGACCTGGCCAAGAAGCTCCTCGAGACCGTGGGGGTATACAACGTTTACCCGGATCTGGCCAAGTCCGGGGGCGGAGGTCCCGCGCTCCAGGAAATGGCTTCGCTTCAATTTAGGCAGAACCTTTTTGTTAAGCCCGTTCCCAAGACCAACCTCATAGAGGTCTATTACAGGCACGATAATCCTGTTGCCGCGGCAAAAGCCGTGAACCAGCTCATTGATTTATTTCAGGAAAAACATCTTCAGGTATTCAGTGAAAATAAGACTCCATTCCTCGAGGAACAGCAGAAAACG
>JADGQN010000428.1 GCA_017881765.1 Syntrophobacterales bacterium
GCCTTTCCCTTGATCAGGTAGCCGGTACCAGCCCCACGCAAGCCCTGAACCTTGCTGCTTCCCAGCGTAATCAGCACATTGGGGTTGAAGGCAATGTTAGTTTCTGTTTTGTGCATGTACCCAGCAGGAATGAACAAACGTCCGTCTGGTGATATTCTGATATAGCTATTCCAGGTGTTGACCATATGCGGCCCATCCTTTCCCAAGGTTGCAATGGCAACAACGCTATCCTGTTTCAGGATTTCCAGCAGTTTTTCCGGGATCATTGTGACTACCTCCTGTTGTTTGGTTTGTTGTTCTGTCTAACGAGCCTGTAGAAAAACCCTTTAATGAACCGCCTCTTCTCCCCCCTGCTACCTTCTCAGATTGTATCACGTCGCGGTTGACCCGGTTGGTTGTTCTACCCTGCTAAAAGTATAGCACTCTCTTTGCTGTTCTGTTCCTTATGGTCTCTATTCTTCCCTCGCTTCTCTTCCTTATCCATACCCATACCCGTACCGGTGCACCTTGAGGAGATTATGTACCGTGCAGTAGAGGAGCCACTGGATGTTGACTTTTCGTTTGCCTCTGAGGGTGAATCTGTTCAGGCGGAGGGTGGAGCAGATGTTGGCAAAGACCGGTTCCGCGGTAGGGAGTCTTTTATTATAGACGAGACGACCCTTTACGGAGTCGATCTTCCGTTTCATCTTCTCGGTGAAGCTCTCAGGTAGGGATGGGGCACGTCCCTGGAAAAAGTAGACCTGCCGTGTCTCTGTATGGTCGGGATATCTGAGGCATTTCTTGCGAAGTGCACAGACCCGGCAGTCGGTCTTATTCCCCCGAAATTTGATGGCTCTCTTGCCCTTGACGATGACGTTGGCCCCGTTGCGATGGAGGCGCTTGCCGGCAGGACAGATGCAGTACCTTGCATCGTCACTCATGGTGAAGTAGCGTGTCGTAAAGACGGTGGTCGTCCCGTGGTAGGCGGCATGCTCTTTTTTGAAGCGTTCCTTGTAGCGATCCCTGTCGGCAAAGCGTGGGTCCCGTTTCCTGAACTGGGTATCGGCTATGTAAGCATCGATGCCCTGCGCCATGAGGACCTGCATGTTCTTTTCGGTGTGAAAGCCGCTGTCAACGGTAAGCTTGGTTTTCTCGAAGGTGTCGGGAGAGCCGATGGCTGCGAGGTTCTCCCGGGTGCCCTCCACCATGGGTTGCAAGAGCTCATGTTCCTGCGGGGCACCGAAGGCCTCCGCGGAGACGACGATCTGGTGCTTATCATCCACCACGGCTACGCCGTCGTAGCCCTGGATCACGCCATGGGAGGTCTTCATCTTCGCGCTCTCGTTGTCGGTGATGTTGCTCTTTATGGGGCCTTTCTTGCCGGGCTTGTCGTCATGCCCTTTGAGCCATCTTCTGATCTTTTTGACGTTCTGTTTCAGGGTGGCCACATACTGTTCTTCCTGTCCGGTAACCTCTTTGTTCTGCTCCGTCCCGTCCGTCTGCCGATGGCGGGTAATGATCTGGCGTATGACACCCTCCATCTTCTCTTTCTTTTTCTGAAGCTCTTCTTTCGTTCCGCTCCATTCCTTCGAGGCGTTGGAGGGGAGCTTGACACCGTCGATGGCAAACATCTCCTTGCCGATCAGGTTCATCTCGTCACAGACGAGGAGGACCTCGAGGAAGAGATTGATGATCTCGGCATCAAGGGTCGAGATGAAGTCGGCAATGGTGGTGAAGTGAGGGTGGGTGTCGGCGGAGAGGGCCATGAAGATGACGTTCTCCCGGCAGCACTGCTCTATCTTCCGGCTGGAGGTGATGCCCCGGGAGTAGGCATAGAGGATGATCTTGAGGAGAATCGCGGGGTCGTAAGCGGGTGCGCCGGTGCCGTCATTGGTGTACCGGGCATCGAAGATGGAGAGGTCGAGTTCCTTGTCGATCAGGTAGTTCAGCGTATACTCGAAGGTGCCGGGCAGGATCTGCTTGTCGAAGGAGATGGGGATGAGTTTGCCTTGGCGGTAATCATATTCTTTGTAGCGTGCCATCCGGTGCCTCCACTGGTAGGGTCATGGCTTGATTGTGATCGCATAGTATACGATAAGAAAAAGCTATAGGGAAGGTTTTTCTACAGGCTCAACGCCATGATGAGCCGCGACTGTAAGGAGCGGGCTCCATCATGGCGTTAGCAGCGTTTCAAAAAAACCTTCGATACTCATCAAATACTGCTGAAAAGACGTCCCTTGAATCTTCTCCGTCAATAAGAAAATATCTCTGGCCAAGTCGATCACCACATCTGCTCAACCCGCATCTAAAGCCCTCAGATTCCCGAAGCTGTCTATCTATCTTGTGATGTTTAGATCCGTTGCAAATTTCGCGAATAGTTTGAAACTGGGCCATCTTCCAAAGCGTGACAAACAGTGTTTGCCCATCCGTGCGTTCATTGGAGGACGTATTACGAAATTCTTTGAGGTCCTGTCCTTCCACTATCTGTTCTCGGAGATGATATAAGAGAAATACCAACAAAATAAAGTCTGATGCCGAAGCGCCTTCATAGTAACGGAAAAGCACTTCTTTAGTAAGTTCGAACATCCCAAGGAGAGATTCAAAATACCTTATCTTATCCATGCCCGTAACCAGCAACCATAGTACGTGTTCTATCTACTGCTAACGGAAAGCTCACCTGCGCGGCCAGCCGCGTCAGGTGAAGCGCCGGGTTATGCGCCCTTTCAGTACCTGTCTTTCCAATAGTCCGGATGCCTGCGCAGGTGCATCACTGCGAGTATGAACACTCCGAACTCTTCTAGGCTGTAAAGGATGCAATACGGAAAACGGTTGACGAGACTACGCCGAATGTCGTCTTCAACTACGGGCCAGGCTTCGGGGTAATTGATTATGTTCTGTATGGTGGCAAAGACCTCAGCAGAGAAATCATAGCCCAGGCCGGCGTCGCGGTGCTCATAATAATCAATAGCTGCTTTGAATTCTTCTTCCGCTTCGGGATGAAATGAGAATGTCATTTCTCAAATCGGGCGCGAATCCGAGCGAAGACCTCGTGCCCGGGAACGGGTTGCACGCGCCCAGAGCGCAACTCTGAAAGTCTGCGCTCAGCAACCTTTAGCCACTCCGCCTCCACTTCCGTCATCGGAGCGTTAATGGTACGGAGCAAAGAATCAATGACCATGACCCTTTCTTCTACGGGAAGGGACTCCGCTTCTTCTATTATTTCCTTCACTCCATGCATTGGCGAACCCCCTTTCTTTTTATACATTAGCACATCGATTCTGTGCTGGCAATTGGCGTGGCATAACACTAGCATAAGCGGGAGTGGCCCGCCGGGGCCACGATCCGCTTCATGCGTTTGTTAGCGAAAGCGAGTGTCATTTGGCCACCTCGAGCTTAACAATGGAATTTTCGACGTAGCTTACTCGAACAGGAAGCCCTTCCCTAATGGGACCACCGTGAGAGCTTGTGTTGTTAAAACCCGAAGTAATAGTGTAGTCAGAGTACTGGAAACAGACTTTCTGCACGCAAATTTTTTCATCCGTGTGTCCACCCCAGGGCATGGGTTTGAAGTCCGTAACAACGCCTTCAACAACGCTTGCATGGTTTGTCTCTCTTGCCGTTCGGAGGGAAGAGTATTCAGCATATGTTCCCAGAAAAGTGGCCGCTGTCCAAAAGGTGGCGAATCCGAGAAAGGAGAAGGCAAATGTTGAGCTCGCGCGAGGATGCTTGTGCCAGACTCCAGGAAAGTGCTTCCGTGCCGCAACCAATACAGCACCTACGACAACACCAGCAAAACCTAATGCAGGGAACGTCCAACTTCTGTACCCGGCTTCGGTGATATCGAAAACAACTTTATAATCCACGAAAAGGGCCTCTATTTAATCGCTAACAAATAATTCAGCCGACCGGCGACGGGCAGTGCCGATAAAAAGCTGAACATTCTTCCGGGTCGGCTGCAATGCCTCGTTGGAAGTGTCCACTTGCGCTTTGTGCCTTTCAATTCCCTGGCCTTTAGTCACCTTGTCGTATTTGGGGTTCTGTGTGCATTTTGCTCTTTCTCCTCATGATACCACCAACCCAGGAGACTAAGAGCTTATCCATAAATAATATTCACCGCTTTGATCTTTCTCCAACAGATAATAGCACAGGCCAAGTGGACCAATGCCTCATAGCTCGCCGTTCGTT
>JADGQN010000429.1 GCA_017881765.1 Syntrophobacterales bacterium
ACACCTCCGGGCGTTTCCACACCCGTGGCATTAATTGTCGACTTCCGGCCGCGGACCATCTGCATGCTGCTGCTCTTTCTAGTGCTCCTTTCCTTGCTGGCTGCCATTATTCCGGCGAGACGCGCGGCCAGACAGAATGTAGTAGACGCCCTCGGCCATGTATAACACTGAGTTGGCTTCAAGCGTATACCTTCGTTGCCCGTCGGCCTGTTCTTACTCAGCGTACCGCCAGGTACGCCTGCGTAGCCCAGGCCTCGGCTCGCCTCGGTCTCCATCTTGAATCCAACTCAGTGCAAACAGGTATTAGAAGGAGGAAGATATGAACTGCTCATGTGATAAACGGTATCTGATAGTTCTGGTGGTTGCGCTTTTGTTTTGCACGGGTACTTCCCTCCCCTCACTTCATGCTGCCATGAGCCCCAAGGAGATTCTCAAGCAAGCGGACGAAGCCCGAGGCAACGCGGAAGGGGTGGAGTGGCAAATCGATATTGAGTCCGTCGAAGGCGGGCGCCAGCAACAGAGAACCATCAAGGTGACGGCCCGTGATTTCAATTCATTGGCGGAGTTTCTGGCGCCACCCAACGTGAAGGGGCAGAAGCTGCTGATGCTCGACCGCAACATGTGGTTTGCAAAACCCGGCCTCTCCAAAGCAGTCCCCATCTCTCCCCGGCAAAAACTGATGGGCGGCGCCGCCAATGGCGACATTGCATCGACGAACTACGCCGGCGATTACAAAATCGTCCAGACGTCGGAGGACGTGGCGAACAACGAGCCTTGTTATCTCTTTGAATTGAATGCCGTGGATAACAGAGCCACGTATGACCGGATCAAATACTGGATATCCAAGGAGCGGCTCGTGGGGGTGAAGGCTGAGTTCTACACTGTTTCAGGAAAGATGTTTAAGACTGCCACATTCGAATACAAGAACAGCATCACCATCGACGGCAAGCCGAGGGAATTCATTTCCAAAATGGTCATTACGAGCGCCATAGTAAAAGAGGATGTCACAACCATGAACTATCGCAAGGTAGCGATCAGGAAAGTTTCTGATTCTATTTTCAATCTGAATCTGTTGACAAGATAGAATTTTCTGCGATGGGACCGAGTCTCTCAAAGATTAAATGCCTTCTTGCAGCAGCCGTTTTAGTGGCAGCCGCGCTATGGCTGTGCCCGCAAGCGGTGGCGGCCGATGAAGATGCGCATGCAGGCCTCGGCGTCATGGAAAAGATATGGGCCGAGCGCTTTTCCATGGATTTTCGGACCCTGACCTATGGTGTGGACCAGAAGCCCGCCAATTCGAGTCAGAACCCTTCCAACAACTTCCTGCAGATGGCGCAGTACATAACGGTTCTGGAATTGCGGCCGGACATGCGTCTCAACATGGAGCCTCTGGAGCTCAGCGCCAAGCCGAGAGGGAGACTTGACTATAGTTTCTGGCGGGAAGGTATCCGTAAAGGAGAATCGCAGGGGGACGATGACTGGTTTGTCAATGAATGGCTGGCAAGATTGAAAGCCCGCGAAAATCTATTTCTCTCCTATGGCCGCGAAAACCTGCAGTGGGGGCCCTCGTTTCTTTTCTCCCCGTCCAATCCTTTCTTCCAGGATAACGGCCGCCGTAACCCTTACCTGGAGGTGCCGGGTATGGACTTCGGCCGGTTGGTCTGGATCCCGCAAAGCTCCTGGACCGTATCTTTCATCGCCAATACGAATGAAGGACTGAACAAAACCTCAGGCCCCGGCCTGTTCCTCGCCTCTTCCCTCCCACCACCATTTGAAAAAACTTATGCGCTGAAGATAGATTATACGGGCCGACAGAATTACGCTTCAGCGATCCTTTCCCACAGGGAGGGCTTCAACGATTCACTCGGTTTATTTGGGGGATGGACCATTTCAGATGCCGTCCTCCTCTATGCCGAAGGGGCCGTGACTCAAGGCAGCGAAGCTTTATACCCCAAGAGTAATAATTCGCCTTTCGGCGCTTCGATGCAGCAATTTTATCTGGACAGCACTGCTATGAGACCGGTCGTTCTGATCGGGGGCTCTTACACCTTTGAAGGAAAGGGAACCTTGACGATGGAGTACACCTATTACAGCCCGGGGTACAGCGAAGCCCAGGCGGAGAGCTACTACGCCCTGCGACGCAAGGCAGGACAGGCTTTTCAGACAGGCTTGGCTTTCAACTCAGGGGGACCACTCTTCGGACTGGGGCAAAGTACCCTCGGCCAGACGGCCGGCACGGGGCTGCGACTCCTGCGAAGGAATTATGCGTTGTTCCAATATGTGCAGAATAATATCAAAAACGTAATTGATCTTACCGTGCGGTGGACCCAGAATCTGGATGATGGGTCCGGTCAATTCACAGCGGTTTTGGGATACTCTCTCGGTAAGCATCTTGAGCTGTTTACCGTGGGTACCGCCATGGCAGGCGGTAAAAACACGGAGTTCGGTAGTATCCTGGATTACCAATGCATGATCGGAGTGAAGTATACTTATTGAAATACAAGTTACGGGTTGCAGGTAGAAGAAAGAAGACGTTACAGGTTACAGGTTAGAGGCTGAACACTTAACACATAACACTTAACACACCTTATCGGACCTTATATCGCATGGAGCACTTACCGGATTATATCAAGTACTATAGCAAACCCAGGCACATTCTCACCGACCTTCTCTACACGATCGTCTTAAGCGTTTTCATCGCCGTTTTTCTGACGTTGACCGGCATTGGATCATCCTTTGTCACGACTCTAACCACGTCCCAATGCTTCGGCATCTCCATGTGGTCGACCATTACTCTGCTGCTCTGGCTGTTTAAACCGGAGAAGGCTCTATCTCTCGCGTTTATAGTCATTGCAGGCATTGCCGGTGGAACCCTGATAGGCTTGCACCTGGGGCCCTTCGTCCTTCGGCAGTTCTTTCCCGTGATCGTGAAAGGACCGGAAAAGAGCCTTCTTCAGGCGATCGTCCTCTGCATCGCCTTCGGAAGTGTTATCAGCTATTTCTTCTACACCAAATCAAGATTGAGTGTGAGCAGGGAAGTGATCCAACAGGAAAGGATCAAGCGCCTTTCCAGCGAAAAAGAGGCCCTCGAAGCGAAGCTGAGACTGCTCCAGGCGCAGATCGAGCCACATTTTCTTTTCAATACCCTTTCCAATGTCCTCAGCCTCGTAGACAGAGATCCCGTCAAGGGTAAGTCCATGTTAACGGACCTGATCCGCTATCTGCGTACCTCTCTTTCGAGGACACTTCCGGACAGAACGACTCTGGATCAGGAGATGGAAATCATCACGGCCTATCTCAATATTCAGAAGGTCAGGATGGGCGAAAGGCTCCGTTTCACGATTGAAGTGCCCGACGCGGCCCTGACGCATCCCTTCCCTCCCATGCTGCTTCAGCCTCTGGTGGAAAACGCTATAAAACACGGGCTTGAGCCTCAGATGGAAGGGGGTGAGATCATCATAAGGGCTGCGGAAAAGGACGATCTCGTGAGAATCGAGGTCGCGGATACGGGCGCCGGTTTCTCTTCTTTCCAGAAGACTGGGGTGGGCATCGCAAACGTGCGGGAACGTATTCAATTGCTGTATGGAGAGAAAGGGCGTTTAGTACTGGAAGAGAACAAACCGCACGGAGTGAGGGCAACCATCGAGGTGCCGAAGGTATACACATGAATGCGAGGCGGTATAGGGCGATCATTGCTGATGATGAAGAGGAACTGCGCGCCCTTCTCAAATCCTCTTTGGCTGAGATCTGGCCCGAGCTCGTGATCTGCGGCGAAGCCAGAAACGGCAAAGAAGCCATTGAACTGGTGGAATCGATGCAGCCACAGATCGCTTTCCTTGATATCAGGATGCCCGGCCTGTCAGGCATGGAGGTGGCCAAGAGAATAGCAGGCCTCTGCCGTATCGTATTCGTAACCGCCTTCGACCAATACGCGATCGAAGCGTTTGAGAGAGAGGCTGTCGACTATCTGCTGAAACCCGTATCAAAAGAGAGGCTGGGGCAGACCGTTCAGCGGCTCAAACACCAACTGAATGCCTCAACTCAACCGCCCGCGGGATTGGCCGAGGTGCTGGAGCAGGTCCTTTCCAGGCTGCCGGGTAAAGCAGGGCCCGAATACCTGCGCTGGATCAAGAC
>JADGQN010000430.1 GCA_017881765.1 Syntrophobacterales bacterium
CGGAGACGAAATCAGAAAGGAAAAAGTGACGCCGAGGGGAACACCGCCCTCGACAAATCCGATAAAAAGAGGCACGGCCGAGCAGGAGCAGAAAGGCGTCACCACGCCGAGCAGGGCGGCAAGCACATTACCGATAAATTGTTTCTTATGGGAAAGTATGGTCCTGGTTCTCTCCGGAGGGAAAAAGCTTCTTATGAAGGAGATGGCAAAAATGATGACAGCGAGTAGGATGAATATCTTGGCGGTATCATAGAGGAAGAAGTCAAGCGCTGCAGCCAATTTGCCGCCCTGCGGCAGCCTTAAAAGGTCATAAACGATGTATCGCGAAAGACCACTGAACATATGCCACCTCGATAACGCATAAATATATATTGATATATTGTACTTCTGCTGGTTCTTGTTGTCAACAGATGTTGTTGAATAGCCTCGGAGAGAGGCTCGGGAGTGAGCGGGTATAGATCGAGCTCCTGGCGTCGTCCGATGACTATTCTAACGCAAGAAGAGCAACGAGAGAGCGGCTCCTGCCGGGACGATATAGAGGATATCGATCTTGCGGAGGAGCGCGATGAAGGTTGCCACTACGATCAGTCCTCTTATGACGTCCCATGGAACAGCCATAGCAAACTTCAACGTGACAAATAGAAGGAGTCCGACAAATGAGGCGAGTACGCCCTTGATGGCTTTTCCAAAGAGTGCTGACTGTCTGAGCCGGTCGAAAAACGGGGCCGTCACCACGAGCAGAATGAATGACGGGGTGAAGATCGCGATAGTTGCAACCACGGCGCCCGGTAACCTATGCAAAAGGTACCCGACAAAAGTTGCGGTGATCACGATAGGCCCCGGGGTGACCTGACCGAGCGCTATGCCGTCCATGAAAGTTCTTTCGTCCATCCAGCCCTGCACGTGCACAACCTGCTGGAGCATGAGCGGCAGCGACGCAAAGCCCCCGCCAAAGGCGAAGAGATCTATCTTCAGCATCAACAGGGCCAGTGTGAAGAGCTTCGGTTTAGCCAGGTAGAGGCAAAGGAGCCCAATGATTAAAGCGATCAGGAGCGCGACAATGTAGGTGATTGGTAGTGGAGCCGCCGCACGAGCATCGGTAGGCGCTTGCGCAGCTTCGCTTTTGAAAACGATAATGGCTGCGATCGCAGCCCCCACGATGACATAGAAAGGGCTTACTCCCAGCCAGAAAGCGCCCGCAGAAGCCGCCGCTACAAGAAAATCAACATACTTCCGCAACGTTCCCCGCCCGAACGTATAGGTGGCATTCGCCACAACGGCGACGACAATCACCTGAAGACCGTGAAAGAGCGATGTGACCCACGGAAGGTCACGGGAGGCGGCATAGAGTGAGGAAAGGATGACCATAAAGAGAAAGGCCGGCAGGCCGAACCCCACGTAAGACGCAAGAGCGCCCGGAATGCCTCGCACCCTGAGCCCGACATACGCTGCTGTCTGCATGGCGGTGGCGCCCGGAATCGATTGAGCGAGGGCGACACCCGTTTTAAAGGTCAGCTGGTCGAGCCATTTCTTGCGCTTTACTGCCAGTTCCCCGATGTATGCAACCATGGCAGGACCACCGAACGCGGTCAGCCCCAGCCTCAGGAAAGAGAGGAACAGAGACCGTACACTTGCCTCGGCCGGTTCCTCTCGCTGAGGCTCGCCCAATGTTTGTTCGTCACCTGCCATGCGGTCTCTTCTATTCCGGCTGTGTCCTGAGTTTACGCTGAGCAGCAGCTGCCCGGGGATCCGCAGGAGCCCGGCGCACCGCAGCACCCGCCTGAGGCTTGTTCCGCTGGACCGCGGGTGGAGGCAGCCGGGGCGTTATGCGCCGACATCTGTTTTACAAGGTCCTGGCTGCCGCACTTACCGCAACTCAGTACCTCCTCTTTCCCTAATACGAGAAATTCGCTTACCTCGTTACATGCGTTGCAACGGTATTCAAATATGGGCATTATTCTTCCTCCTCGTGAGTTCCGGGGCTTGTAACCCGGTAGCGATAGCGGTAGCGGAGCATCCTGTAAGGAAGCATCCTATAAGGAAACCGGTAACAGGCATCGTTTGCGCTAGTGTCCGCAGCCGCCCTGACCTTGAGTATGTCCTGCGCATGCGTTCTGCACAGAGAGTTCAGACAGTTTACTCTCTTTGAGTAAGGCCAGGTTCTGTTTCACCGTCTCTGCCGCCGAGCGGTAGACCTTGACGCCTTCCGCGTTCAGCCTGTTGATGGCTCCCGCGCCAATCCCCCCGACTACCACTGCATCCGGCTTGAGTCCGCCTATGGCCTGGATCGGATTACACGCCCCATGCACGTGGTTCAGGTCGCGATTGTTAACGGTCACGGCTGCATCAGCAGCATCCGTATCTACGACGATAAATGCAGGAGCAGAACCGAAATGACCATAAACTACACTTTCAACGCCATCATCCTTTTGAACCGCGAAACATACTTTCACTTGTTGCCTCCTTGATCTGTGTTTGTCTCTATGCGTAAGGCTTTGCCGTCGACGATCGCTTCGGCAACCTTGTTGCGGGCCTTGTTCAATATCCTCCCGAAGGTTGCGCGGGACACTTTCATTCTGGTCGCGGCGTCTTCGTGGTAACATCCTTCATAGTCGGCGAGCCGTATGGCCTCAAGTTCGTCGAGGCTCAGGGATACTTCCTCTAACTGGAAGACTGGAATTCCCTTGGGCTTGAAATAAGAAGTATTGGGTGTACAGTTTATGCACCTGCACTTCTTCGGTCTTGACATGTCTTTATTATAAGCATATGCTCATAACAGTGTCAAGAAGAAAAACATCGATTGCAATTCTCAACATAGGAAGGGCCGCGCATAACCGGGATTAGCAGCAGTCGAGAAAAAAGTTTGGTGCGTAAGGAAAGTTTTCGGAACAAAATCGCATTTCAATCGTTTAATAGGCATAGAGGCCTGAATGGAGACGATCGATACAAGAGAAGGCATGGTTCGCTCGACGACCAAGGATGCCCTGAACTGGTCAAAAGATATGGCCCCGGCCCTTACTGTCTTACTCGTGGCCTTCATGTTCTCTTTCATGTATGGTGATTCTGCGCTTTTGACAAGCTGGCAGGCTGCGTGCAAGGCGCCACTTCGGTTTTTCCGCTTCGCACTTGTTCTTTCCCTTCCGCTCTACGCACTACCCGGGGTCTACCGGTTTATCATTCAAAAGAAGGCGTCGTCCCTCCTCCAGATCGAAGAGGAAGGAGAGCTAAGCATTCTGCCGGCCAAGCATTGGATTTTCCGGCCATTCCAGGGGATCGGCATCGGGTTACTGTTTGGCACGAAGCTGCTTACTATCCTTCAGTTGATTGCCGGACCCACTGTAGGGACATCCCTTCTCATACCGGAAGGCCATTTTCAATTTGCACGCCTTCTTACCATCACTCTGATCACGGTCTTTGTCTCCCTCTTGCTCTCCACGCTCTGGACACTCGATGACCTGGGGATACGCTATTTCAACCGGAAGGATCAGGAAGTGAAGATGATCGGAAAATATGCCGGCACCCTCATGCCCGTAATCTTTGGATTTTATGGCATACTCAATCTTGTCACGAATTACCCGACAGCAGAAGCTCTGCTATTTGTTTGTAAGATCGCGGTCGTTCTATATCCTCCCCTGGCAATATTCGCGGTGTTTCATACTTATTTCGTAAGGAGCAGAAGAGAGCTGTTTTCGAAGGACGGTCTGAAGCGAGGCGGGATCTGGTCAGGGAAGCAGTGAGTTCAGGTAAATGAAGAAGCCTTTTGCAACAGATTGCTTTTATATGTTAACTCAGGGGCGCGATGGCTTTCGCCGATGATGGAGACTTGATCACTCGCTTTAAGGGCGGCGACCTTTCAGGATTTGAGGAACTGGTTCGTAAGTATCAGGACAGAGTCTACAACCTCTGCCGCTACATGGTCCAAGACGCGCACGATGCGCAGGACGCGGCGCAGGATGCTTTCCTGAAGGCTTATCAGAACCTGAAGGCGTTCCAGCCCGACGCATCTCTTTATACATGGCTCTACCGAATAGCGGTCAACACCTGCCTCGACTACAAGAAAAAATCGCGTCCTGAACAGGCGGAAGACGAGTCAGTCATCGATGATTTGGCCTCAACGGATGCGTCCCCCGAGCA
>JADGQN010000093.1 GCA_017881765.1 Syntrophobacterales bacterium
CGGAACCACAATTTCAATCGGTTTCGTGGGGTAGGCTTCCTTTCCGTAGGACTGTACCGATATGCTCAAGCTGAACCCGACAATAAACAGCACAACAATCATGGATGCTCTTCGCATGCTCTCCCCCTTATTCCTTAATTCCTGAGTTCCTTCGCGCTTTCTTTTTCAAACTCGATTCTTGCATGGTGAAAAGAATAGTGTAATCTCTTTCTGCAGCGTCGAGTCCGAGCGCGGCGAGCTTTTTCTTTCTTCTCAACTGTTTCAGACGGTACTCGGTGGTACGGGCCGTGTGACTGTCTTCGCATGGGATGACCCGCACGAGCTCGAACGGAAGGTGGGTCCTGACGAACTTGCTGCCTGCTCCCTTCCGATGCTCTTCGAGCCGCCGCTCCAGGTTGTTCGTCGACCCGATGTAGATGTAGTCGTTTCTGCACCTGAGGGCATATATGCACCACCCGCCATCATAGCTTTGCACATCGTCGCCGCTCCCTTTTGTTGCGCCTCGCTTCACCGCCTCCGCCTCGCGATCAGGCCTATTACCCACAGGAGACAGAGGGCGAAGAGGCTGAGTGCCGTTGCCGATCCGACAACCCTGAGGAGCGCCGAAGAGCATGCCGTAATTACAGCCGCCAATCCCGACAGGTCACGCCAGAAGAAGAGCGCCACAGCATTGGCCAGCACCACGAAAACCGTGAGTGCCGCTGCGCCCATGCCTGAGCCCCTCAGGTCCTGGAGCGAAGGAGCCATAGCGCGACTGATAACGAGGGCAGCGGGCAGGTAGAGGTAAAAGTAGGGGTTGGCGAAATTATCTCTGGTGAACAGACCTGTGAAGCCGCCCAGGAGCGGGCCTATAACATGACGCACAACAGCCGGTCCTGTCCAATGCGTCGAACCGCCGGACAACGCGACTTGAACGCCGCGGGTAACATCCAGGCGAACCCCGCACTTGGCTCCTAACAGGAGAAGGAGCGGCACCCCCGTGATCATCGGCGCAATGCCGATGAAGAAATTGCCAACCTTCTGATACGAGCTGCCTGTACGCCAGGTGTGCCTTACGTAGCCTGAGCGCCCTGTGGTCGGGTCGAGAGAAAAGAGCGCCATGCTCTCGATCCTGTGAAGGAAGATAATGCACATGATCGCGTGGCTCAACTCGTGGAGTCCCGTGCTCAACGCAGTCGCAGCGAGGTATGCAACGTTGCCGAATCGCCGGAGAATACATCCTCCCACGCTCCTGTTGATGAGGTCGAGCACCATTGCTGCAATAAGTACCGTAATACCCAGGATAAGAATCTCGCAAAGGCTGAGTACGATAAGCCTGATCATATATTGACCTTTCTTTCCAGCGAGATATTCTGCCATTCCCCCGAGAATGTCAAGAGAACAGGGAGCAGTGTACTGCGTGATAAATCTCTTTACTTAAGTTGTCATTCCTTACAGGAAGCTTCGCTACCCGGAATCCAGTCTTTCCGCTCTGGATTCCCGCTTTCGCGGGGATGACAGCCTCCAATTAATGTAAACGAACGTTAGACGCACTGCGCTAGATCGATACAAGGAAAGAACAGGGTAACGTGACGGGCAGGCATAACGATAAGCCTGGACAGACCTGATGGACTTGAACGAGAATGCGGAATGGTGAACCAAGCTGCTTGCAGTGAAGAATCGAGAGAGCCAACAACGAAGATATTTGTAGCTTGTCGGCGCAGCCCGGCTAATCAGGTTTCGTCGTCATCGTCGCCGTAGTCAGCGACGGCAACGCGATCAACGTCGCCCGCAAAGCCGCATTCCGGGCATGCCATTTTAATTGGCTCATCCTCCGGACCATATTGAAACTGGTGACCACAGTTCGGGCAGTCAAAAGTTTCTACGTCAACATCGGTGACGATGCCCAGCCCATCTGTGCGCGGCTCCTCAAGATAGTCGTCCGGTGAATCGCTACCGTAAGTTTCATCGACTATTTCGTAGCCATCCAACCCACAGTACTGAAAAGGAACGACAGAGTGCTCGGTATCGAAAGGATTCAGGACCCCGTCCTTCGCCTCTCGCAGACTGGTGTCCCTCCCCAGATCAAAAACCAACCTGATCGGCACCTCCACACCGCGCCCTTTCTCGATCGGTTCCTGTCTCTTCTGACTCACGACTGAAGCATCAGCCTCAGTTTGAAATTCGACCTGGTCGATGAAGTCTATCAGATCGTCAGTGGTCGCACCTGGCGACAAAGAAAAGTGGTAGTAAAGATCGACGGCTGCCTGCCTCCCCATGATACCCTCCGGATTAGAGCTTTGTCCTTCCCTTTATTGTTGTCGGATTTTTTACAGGAAAGATGAAGGAGGTATTTCCGTGCCGCGGTAATTTCACGAGCTGCTTCTCAATAGATTAAGTCCCTTCAATATTTTTTCTTTGGTAATCGGTAAATCCCTGATCCGGACTCCCGTCGCATTATAAATTGCTTCTGCGATTGCAGGAGCAACAGCCAGAAGCGAACCTTCTCCTAAACCTTTCGCACCGTAGGGACCCTCACTATGCAGGACCGGCGCTATCAGTGAAATTACGTTTTCTTTCGTAGGGAAGTCGATACTGGATGGGATCTTGTAATCGCAGAAGGAGGCGTTCCTGGTCAAACCTTTGTCAAAGACAATCTCCTCAAACAAGGCGCCGCCGATACCCATGCCCATTCCACCTTCCATCTGCCCTTCACACAGCTTCGGATTGATTGGCTGGCCCATGTCGAAGCAGGACCCGATCCTTGTTATCTTGATCTCACCCGTCTCGATGTTCACCAGTACTTCGACCGCGGTGGCGCCATGAGCATAATAGGTTACCGGTCTCTTCCCCTGCCCCGTATCCGGATCTTCATTCTCGCGAGGCCCGCTGAACACACCTCTTCCCATGATCTCTCCGCCTCCCGGCACGAAGCCCTTGGGGGAAAACAGGTCTACTATTCTGATTGCTTTATCGCCTTGACAATAGACCACTCCATCTTTGATCTCCAGGGAATCAGAAGGGGCTTCAAGTTTTTTCGAGGCTATCTGCAGAATCTGGTTTTTGGCATCCTTGCAGGCCAGAAGCAGGGCATTTCCTGCGTGAAACGTGATCCGACTTGAGACGGTTGCCTCTTCGTACGGCGTGATTGCCGTATCGCAAGAGACGATTTTGACTTTATCGATTGAAGTGGCGAATTCATTCGCGGCCATTTGGGCTAAAACAGTATCGCATCCCTGGCCGATTTCATTTGCGCTGTGACGGACCTCAAGGGTGCTGTCGGGATGCACCTTCACGAAGACGTTTGAGTCGGTACCGCCTATCGTGTATTTGTTGCATAGAGCAATACCCCTGCCTTTCCGCCATGCTCCCTCATTTTGAGGCGTGGCCGGCACCGTGCCGAGCCAGTCGCTGATCTTGTCCAGGCATTCGCCCGCTCCGATGCTGTGGGTAACCATTCCCAAGGAGTCTACCACTCCTTCCCGAAGGAGGTTCTTTCTTCTAATCTCCATTGGATCCATGCTCAATTTCTCGGCTATCATGTTCATTTGTGATTCTATCGCCCATACCACTTCGGTTGAACCGAACCCCCTGTGGGGACCGGTAGGAGGATTATTGGTCGCTACCGCATAGGAATCCAATTTGAAATTCGGGACGTTATAGGTACCGATTGCCCCGAATGCCGCATTCTTTGCTACGAGAGCAGTGGTCCCACTGTAGCCTCCCGCATCGAGGATCAGGCGCATCTGCCTCGCCAGCAAAGTCCCGTCTTTCCTTATCCCGTCCTTTACGCAGAGAGTCATGGCTTCCCTGTTGTTCCCGTCAAGGAAGACTTCGTCCCGATTCAGGACAAACTTGACGGGTCTTCTTGATTTAGAGGCGAGAAGGCCCGCTATCGCCGGCACCGCCAGACCGCTCTTCCCGCCGAACGCTCCCCCTATGTAAAGCGATACAACCCTCAGCTTCGAGGAAGGAAGGCCAAGAAGCCTGCAAAGATTCAACTTAAACAGATATAGCTGGTGAGTGGATATCCAAATGGTCAAGCCCCCATCCGGTTCAGGCTGAGCTATTGCATTGTGGGGTTCTATTGCCGCGTGTTGCGCCGAAGGCATAAAAAACCTGTTTTCTATCACCATATCAGCGTCCCGGAAAGCCCTTTCAGGGTCCCCCTGGAGAACCTGCCGATGGATATAGACATTGGGCATATCAGGTTCGAACCGATACAAAGGAGTAGGATTCGGAGCAAGAGCATAGGTGTACAAATCAGGATGGATTACGACGGGTGGGTTGGGCTTCATGGCCTCTTCAGCATCAAACACGCCGGGCAATTCCTCGTATTCGACCTTGATCAGTTCCAGCGCCTCTTCCGCCGCTTCGACCTTATCCGCTGCCACCGCGGCTACAGCCTCCCCGAGAAAGCGGACCCTGTCCCGGGCCAAAATGTAGCGGTCCCGGATGAAGCCGATCTTTTCCTCTGACACATCCCTGCCCGTTATAACCGCCTTTACTCCGGTTGCCTTTTCCGCCTCTGTTGTATCTATGTGAATAATCCGGGCATGAGGAAAGGGACTTCTTAAGACCTTTGCGTGAAGCATACCGGGCAGGTTCAGGTCCACGCTGTATTTGGCCTTTCCCGTCACCTTCTCCAGGGCATCCAGTCTTGGTACATTCTTACCTATCATTGAAGACTCTTTCATCTCCGCCTCGTTCCGTCATTGACTTTGCATGTATTCGGCCGCGGCAAGAACAGCTTCCACAATTTTCACATAACCCGTACACCGGCATAAATTGCCTGACAGGGCCTGTCTGACCTCTTCCTCGACGGGATGCGGATTCCTGTCGAGAAGCGCTTTGGCCGAAAGAATCATCCCCGGTGTGCAAAAGCCGCACTGGACCGCAAAATGGTCGATGAAGGCGCGCTGCAAAGGATGGAGCTCGCCATCCTTGCTCAATCCTTCTATGGTCAAAACTTCCCTGTCCCGGACTTCGACGGCGAGGGTCAGACAGGAGGCAACGGGCTTTCCATCCAGCAGAACGGTGCAGGCGCCGCAGTCACCGATGCCGCACCCTTCCTTGGTTCCGGTCAGACCGAGGTCTTCCCTGAGGACATGCAGTAGCGTTGTTCTGGGTTCAACAGCAACTTCGGCTGTTTCACCATTTATTTTGAGTTGTATCAGTTTCTTCAAGATTAAGTCTCCCCTCTTGCCCGGAATCCCTCAAGGCGGTCGATTCCGTTATGAAGCCCTCGCTATGGCCAGGGCCTGGTTCAATGCCTGGCCGGTGAGGACCCTTACCATCTCGGTCCTGTAGTCCAACGAGCTCCGTACATCGGAAATAGGTTTCGCCTCGTCCGCGCTTAACAAGGCCGCTCTGTTTATCAAATCTTCTCCGGGCTTTTCTCCGTTGAGCGCCGCCTCCGCTTTCCTCGACCGAATCGGGGTCGGCGCCACCGCCCCCAATACAATCTTCACATCGTTGCAGGCTCCACTGGTTGGATCAAGGGTGATGAGAACGGCAACGCCGACCGCCGCGATATCCTTTCCCGTTCTCGCCGGAAGCCTCACGTAGACGGCGCCCGTATGGGGCGGCGCGACGGGCACCCGGATCTCCGCAAGTATTTCCCCGGCTTTAAGGCAATTTTCTCCGGGTCCGATAAACATTTCCTCCAGAGGCAAGACCCGGTCACTCTCCGCTCCCGCGATTGTAACGGTGGCGCTATAAGCCATCAGGGGAGGAACGGAATCGGCCGAAGGGGCCGCGTTACACACATTTCCACCTACGGTTCCCATGTTCCTGATTTGTGGCGTGCCTACCTGGGAACAGGCCAGAGCAATACTTTTGAACTTTTCGTTTATTATCGGTCCGTCCATTATTTCCTGATGGGTGACCATGGCCCCGATTCGTAAACCCTCCTGATCACCAAAGGTGACGCGGCTCAGTTCGGGTAGAGTGCGAAGGCCGACCAGGTACCGGGGGGTAACCTTCCTGTACTTCATATCAATGAGCAAATCGGTCCCGCCGGCCACGATCTTTGCCCCGTTCTCATGTGCTTTAAGAAAAGAGCAGGCCTCTTTCAGGCTCTGTGGTGAAAAGTATTCGAACGTCGGGAGACTCTTCAGGTATATCATTATTTCTGGCCTCTCTGTCCGTGTTGCTCGCCCTGCCTTCTTCCACGACCGAACGTCGTTTCTTTCTTCAACTACACGTAGGTCCCGTCCTTCACCCACGCAGCGAGTGCGGCGAGCCCCTTCTCCAGGTCATATTCAGGTACGTAGCCGAACTCCTCCTGGATCCGTGTATTGTCCAGGGCGGCATCTATATCGAAGTCTGTCTTTGTGATCGTGGAAACACCGCTTGTCAGCTCGATCTTTGTGCCCGGTATGATCTTTTCAAGCGTTCTGGCAACCTCACCCAGGGTATGGTGCCGGCCGAAACCAATGTTATACAGGTCATGCTTCGGCTTTGCAGCGCAATGGATCAAACCATGAACGCGGGCACAGTCCCGGACGTAGATGAAATCGTGCCCCTCATTCCCGTTCACGTCCTTGAATACGGTCGGCTGTCCTTTGACGACCGCGGTCACCATGCGGAGGATCGGGTTTCTGCCGGCGGTATAGAGCGGACCATAGATGCGCGAAGGCCTCGTGATCACTATGTCCATCTTATATTCTTTCTGGTAGATGAAGCAGAGGAGTTCGGCCATTTTTTTCGTCGCCGGTATATAGCGGTCGGAACGTGCCCAGAAAAACTCCTCTTCTTTCAGCGGGGTGGTGCCTTTGCGTCCCTGGTTCACCCCTTCCGAACTGACGAACGTGACTCTGCCTACGTCCATGAGACGGGCAGCCTCCAGTATGTTTGCCGTCCCGGTCACGTTCACTTCCATGGCCTGAAAAAGACTGCCCCGCCCCTCGTATATTGAGGCGCAGTGTATGATGCTCTTCACCTTATACTTCTTGATCGCATCGCCTATCGTGGTGATTGCCGTAACATCCATGGGCGCAATCTGAAGGCCCTTCCCCACGTAGGGCGCGAGGATCGTCGGTACCTCAAGATTCCGGTTGCGGGTCAAGAGCACCTCCTGCCCCCTGTCGAGCAGATATTTTCCAAGGTTCCCACCGAGAAAACCCAAGCCACCTGTGACCAGTATCATCGCTATCCTCCTATGCGGGGGCGAGTCAAAAGGCCATCCGCTTTGTCGCCCCTCACCCCGTGTAGCTCCGACGTACTTCCAGTACGCCTCCGCTCCCCAGAGCTTGGGCTTCGCGCGTTGAGTCCTTTTTACTCGCCCCCGGAATCTGTTCTACCCTCACCGTTCATTTCAGCGGCGTATGGTTCAGGGGCTCCGCGCCCGTCTCTGTTACGAGGTACGTGTCCCCGATAAAAACGCCGTCGCCGTTCTTGTCCATGACGCACGGATGGATCACGATGGTCATGCCCGGTTGCAACACGGTTTCGTCCTGCGGCACGATAGCCGGCGGTTCGTCCAGATCATGACCCATCGAGTGGCCGCCACGGTACGGGTACGCGTAGCCGGCCTTCTCGATATACGCCTTCATGACGTTCGCCACATCGGATGCCTTGTTGCCGGGCTTGAGCAGGGCCACGCCCATCTGCTGCGCCGCAACACCAACATCCAGGAACTCCTTCATTTTCGGGGTCGGCTCTGCAAGAGGGGTGACCACCGTTAACTGCGTGTAGTACCCCTCAAAGCGGGGCGTCAACTCCACGATCAGGCTCTCCCCTTCCTGGAGCACCCTGCCGGAAGGCGCGAGGAAGGGCGCCACGGGATATTTGCCTGTTCCGATCAGGTTGAAGGCGGTTTCGACCCCTTGCTTGCGCATGAAGTAGTCCATCTCCGCGTAGATATCGAACTCGCTCATGCCGACCTTCGCCACCTCTTTGACCCTTTTGTAGAGCCCATCGGTGATGCGGGCGCACTCGCGCGCCAGGGCCTGCTCTTCCGCGCTCTTGACCATGCGGAGATCAAAAATCTCTTTATTGGCATTGACGAAGGTGACCGTAGGCAGCTCCTTTTTCAGGTACTCATATATAGTAAAGGAGATGTTCTCGACACCGACGAGTCCTATCTGCTTCCCGTTGTGATCGAGTTCCTTGATCCGCTTGACTATGTCCGCGGGATAGTTTGAGCTCTGCCTGGCATCGCTGATCCAGCGCTGAGCCGCGACCCGCTCCTGGATACCGCTGAAGACAAAGATCGTTGGTGCGCCTTCCCTGGGGAAGACCACGTAAGAATAACCGAAATGCGGCGGGTAATTGGAAAGATAGCGGACATGCCCGGTCCACATGGCATTGGAGGCCACGACCAGAATAGAGAGGTCTTTCTCCTCCATCATTTTCCTGACGGCTTTATGACGACGGTCCCGTTCCTGAACTGTTAGCTTCATCTCTTCTCCTTCGCGATGGTTGTTTAGTTTCTTTCGTTATCGCCGATCCTGTCCTACCGCGCCATCTGCCGTGCACCTAGCATTTGCACCTATTTCTTCGGGACGAGCGCGAGGGCCCGGAACGGCGAAGCGCTTGAGTTCAGCATCATCAGTGGTGTGCAGACAAACGTGAACACCCTGTCCCGGGGCAGTTTGTCGAGGTTGGCCAGATTCTCGATGTGATAGCATACCCGCTTCCGCATGAGCATGTGGGTTGCCCGGTCTTTTCCGTGATCCACGGTCGACGCATCGACGCCGAAGACAAGAATGCCGCGATCGAGCATCCACTCCACTGCGTCCGCCCGGACCTCGAGGTACTTGCTCATGTACTCGTCAGTGTCATAGTACTCGCCGGCGCCCGTTCTGAAGAGGATATACTTGAGGTCATGAGGATCAACCTTGATCTTCTTCAGGTTTTCCTCGATGTCGGCCGGGGTAATCGACTCCCCATTCTTCTTGGAGGAATAATCCTGTACCACGGCGTTGCCCACCATGTTATCGACGGGCATTTTATCGATGCCGGTCCCTTCGGGGTTGAAATGAAGAGGGGAATCGATGTGCGTACCGGCATGATCGCACATGACAAGAATATTCGTCTGCGACGAGATATTGCCGGGACGCAGGGTATCCTTGTGGCCCAGGAATACGCCGAGATAGGTCTTCGATATCGCCGGGAAGACGGGCATCTTAGTGTGGATAGGTCGCGAAAGATCAATCACTTCGTAATTCGACTGCATAGAAACCTCCTTTAAAGATAGATAGAGATAATGTGAATATGGAAAAAGTGAGCTGTACTAAGATATTCCGACACCCTGAGGGCCTCCCTTAGAGTCTGCTGCTGACGTGAAACTGCTCCATCAGAACGTTTTCAGGAGGCAGCTTATCGCCAAGCGCGAGTTTGCCTCCAAAAACCTGCTTCCTGATCCGGGAAACGATCTGCTGAGAAGCTTTCTTTACCCTGACAGCGTCAAACATAGTCACCGTCTATATAGGTCAGTCTAAATTTTGCAATTATCATAATGTTTCGTATGGTTGTCAAGGAAAAGATTTTCCCTGTTATTTTTCTCTTTGCAGGCCATGGGGCACATTTGGCGAGTCCTGTTTCATATTCCATCGGAGGCGGCCTGGCCTCCTTTTGGCGGCCAACAAACCGCGTTTCAAGCAGCCTATGCGTTGTTTCTTCTTGACACTATTAATACATAATATCTAATATCTGATGCGTGATGTTTTCCTTTTCCGGGTGAACATGCCGGGGCGTGTTGTGACTAACAGGCATTCACCGAATCACGAATAACCGAATAACGTCTCAAGCAGAATATTAAGAAACACGTTAAAAGCATTGCGGACAGACTTTAACCAAACAACTAAGGAGCAAGGGGAGGATCGCGATGAAAAAGTGTTCAAAGTATTCTTTTGTTATGATCGGTTGTTGTGTACTGACGTTTTGTTTTGTTCCCCGATTGTCCGCTGTTTTTGCCGCGGAGACGCAGACCATACTCCGTTATGCCGGCTGGCATCCCATCAATCATCACGTCACCCGGGGCCAGGAGCTTTATGCCAGGCTGGTGATGGATAAGACAAAGAAGGTGAAGATAGAGGTTTACCCTGCCAGCCAGCTTTTCAGCGACAAGGACCTGGTCAGGGCTCTTTCCACCGGGGCGGTCGACATGGGCGTCATGCCCACCGGGCTCGTAACGGGTCAAATCCCCCTCTTGTTGGCTTTTGATATCCCTTTCATCTTCAAGGACCGCTCCCATTCTCACCGGTGGATAGACTCAGAGGTGAGCCAAATGATCGATCAGGAGTTTGAAAAGAGAGGTTATCACATAATCTACTGGATGGACTTTGGTTTGTTTGGTTTCGCATCGACAAAGCCTCTCAGGACGCTCGAAGATTTCAAGGGTAAAAGGATCAGGGGCCCCGGCGAGATGATGGTCGAGAGCCTGCGAGCCCTGGGAGCAGCCCCCACGGTCATCGGCAGTGGGGAGGTTTATCTGGCCCTGCAAAGAAACACTATCGACGGCGCCATCTCCGGGTGGACCTCTTTCTTTGAAAGAAAGTACTACGAGGTGAGCAAGTATCTTACCGATGCCGATTACACGATTGGCCTCTTTCCGATCACCATCAACAAAAAGATATGGGACGGACTGCCCAAAGACGTGCAGGCTGTCATGACGCAGGCGGGCAAAGAAGCGCAAGCGTGGGGACGCAAGGAGTGCGAAAAGTCTGACAACGAGGACCTTGAACAACTAAAGAAGAAGGGCATGCAGTACTACCATGTTCCGGAGAAGGAGAGGGACCGGTGGAAAGCTGCAGCTACCAAACCCTGTATAGACATCTTCTTGAAGCGGCTGGACGACCAGGAAAAGGGAAAGAAGGTGTTGGAGATAGCCGACAAACTGGGATAATCCATCGGATACACGCTCGCGGGAGAGCAGATGAAGGGCATGAGAATCGGCTATGTTCTGGACAAGATCAGTGTAGGGTTCGGCCTGCTCAGCGGCATCCTTCTCATCTGCATCGCCGTGCTCGGTACGTACGAAGTCGTCATGCGCTATTTCTTCAATTCACCCACCGTGTGGGTGCTGGAGACAACAATCTATCTGGCCATTGCCAGCACGTTTCTCGCTCTTGCCTACGTTCTCGTAGAGAAAGCGCACGTTAATGTCGACTTTGTGGTCAATCATATCCCGCCGAGAGCCGTCGCCGTGCTGGAAGCTTGTACCTCCCTTCTCGGCATAGTCTACCTGCTGGTCCTCGACTGGGAAAGCGCCAAGATCACCTATGGCTTGTACCAATCGTGGGAGGTATCACCGACCGTCTTAAAAGTACCCATGTTCATCCCCAACACGTGCATTACCTTTGGCGGTGCCTTGCTGACCGTGCAGTTCATCAGGCATTTCTGGAATCTCATGCTGAGGCTACCCCGGCTGCTCGGGTCCGGTATGCGTGACCCGGCCGGCCTACCGACAACCACGGCAGCCGGGCAAGAGTCAGCCATGAGCCCATATTTGATTCCAACAATCTTTATCTTTCTCCTGATTGCATCGCTCATCCTCCTCAAGGTGAACATATACCTCGGGCTTCTGATCCTTTTCATGGTCCTTCTTTTCAGCGGCATGCCGGTCTCCTTTGCCCTGGGACTTTTCGGCGTCTTCGGCTTCTACTTCCTTTTCGGCGGCACCCGCATGCTCGTGCAAGTCCCTGTGGTGGCCTATTCGACGGTTGATTCCCCGATCATAGTGGCCCTTCCCCTGTTCGCCCTCACAAGCTGCGTTCTCAGAAACGGGCAGATGGGGGGCAGGATCTTTGGGTTTGCCAACGTGTTGGTGCGCCACCTTCCGGGAGGCCTGGGAATTGCTTCCGTTATCTTCTGCGGTCTTTTTTGCCGCGATGACCGGTTCCAGTGTCGCGGTTGCCGCAACCGTCACCCTGATCGCCTTGCCGGAGATGCTCTCCAGGGGATACAGCCGTAAATTTACCATCGGCCTGCTGGCAGCCGGAGGAACCCTCGGCATTCTCTTTCCGCCAAGCTTGCCTTTGATGCTGTACGGCGCTATGACCGGGGAGTCGTTGGGCGCCCTGTTCATGGGCACCTTGGTTCCGGGGCTGATACTGACGGCTATGTTTTGCCTTTACGTGGCCGTAGTTGCCGGACGGGACAAGAATGTCAAGCGGGAGCCGAAGGCGACTATCAGGGAGATCGGCACTGCCACGAAGCGGGCTGTCGGCGGATTGATTACCATCCTGGTCATCATGGGAGGTATCTACTCGGGTATCTTCACGCCCGCCGAGTCCGGCGGCATCGCTGCGGTCTACAGTATCCTTCTCTGTTGCGTCGTCTACCGGACCCTTTCCCTGAAGGGGTTGAAGGAGTCAGCGCTGGAATCGGCAAGAATCAACTCGATGATCATGTTCATCGTTATCGGAGCCAATGTGACGGGACAGGTGGTCCTCATGTCTCAGATCCCGAACCAGCTTCTCGGCCTTATCAAAGGCGCCGAAGTTCCGTCATGGGTCGTCGTCGGATTGATCAACATTTTTCTCATCATATTGGGTGGGCCGCTGGAGGCCCTTACCATTCTCGTCATCACTCTTCCCATCCTTTATCCTCTTGTTACGGGACTTGGTTTTAGCGGACTCTGGTTCGCTGTCATCATGATGATCAATATGGAGCTCGCCCTCATTTCTCCTCCGGAGGGTTTGAACCTTTTCATTATGCAGGACCTCACGAAGGCTACGGCGGGTGAGGTATCGCGCGGTGTGGCCCCTTATCTTGTTATCATTGCACTGTTTCTCATCCTCATCTCTCTTTTCCCCGGCCTGACGACCTGGCTTCCGGGGCTTTTCGTTCAGTGAGGCGTGTGGATGGTTTTGGAGTGATGTAGATGATCTGCCCGTGCAGATTAAGCGTAGAGGGGCGTCTCAGTCAGGTCTCCACGCCTTATCCCCTTGGCATAATTTGCTTTGCCCACCAGGAATTCTTCTTCCGGTGCACTTACGGGTTCGATGCCAACCTTTCTGTAAGTCTCCTTGATCCGCCGGCGGCCCGCTTCGTCAAGGATTGGCACCCGGTCAAC
>JADGQN010000094.1 GCA_017881765.1 Syntrophobacterales bacterium
GGTCTACCGTCTTTATCGCCTTTCGCATAGCATGGCGTGCCTTGTTGGAGTGCCCGATAGGATTGGAGATGAACGTAAAATCGAGCACTCTCTGTATACCTGCCTTGTTGACGCGAGCCTTGAGATGATTCATGTTCCGCACAATTTCACGTTGCGAGTTACGAGTTCCGTGTTACGAGTTAACGACTTTCAAGCCGGGCACCTGATCGCCTTGCAGGCTTTCCTAACCTGTAACGGTTTTCCTATACACTATACACCAAACACTAAACACCGGCACCCTCTTTTTTCACAAAGAATGCTATCCGGGCCTTTGAGTGGAGCACCTCCTTGAAAAAAGGCGCGGTAAGCTGGTATATTGTAAGGCGTTATGGAGCTATTTGAGCAAGAGTTTGTGAAAAAGGAGCTGAAGAAGCCTCTCGCCGACAGGATGCGGCCGAAGACTCTTGAAGAGTTTGTCGGCCAGGAACATCTCATGGGCGAGGGCAAACTCCTCAAGACGCTGCTCGATCGGCAGGATATCCCAAGCCTGATATTCTGGGGGCCCTCGGGAACCGGCAAGACGAGCCTCGGATTCTTGATAGGAAAGGCTCTCCGGCTGCCTTTTGTGGCGCTCAGCGCGGTCAATATCGGCATCAAAGAGGTAAAGGATGTCATTCAAAAGGGGAAACACCAGAAACTTATTCTCTTCATCGACGAATTCCACAGGTTTAATAAACTCCAGCAAGACACGTTTCTCCCTCACGTCGAGAATGGGGATATCATACTGATCGGAGCCACAACGGAGAACCCCTCCTTTGAAATCATCGCTCCCCTCATCTCGCGCATGCGGGTGGTTACGCTCAACCCTCTTACCGACAAGGACATAGAAAAGATAGTGAAGAGGGCGTTGAAGGAGGACAGTGAACTTGCCGGCGTTCCGCCCGTGATCGGCGATGATGTGCTCGAAGAGCTCTCTTCCCTCGCCATGGGAGATGCAAGGAAGGCCCTCAATCTGCTGGAAGTCTGCTACAAAATGGCGTCCCAGAGAGACGAGAAGGCTCCGGTGATTGACCATACGACGGTTAGGGAAGGCTACCAGAAGAAGATCCTGGTCTACGACAAGAAAGGTGAGTATCATTATGATCTGATCAGCGCCCTGCACAAGAGTCTCAGGGGGTCTGATCCCGATGCTTCGCTTTACTGGCTGGCCCGCATGATCGAGTCGGGTGAGGATCCGCTTTACATAGCCAGGCGCATGGTGAGATTTGCCTCCGAAGACGTAGGCAATGCCGACCCTTTTGCGCTTTCGCTTACCATGTCGTGCATGGAAGCATTCAAGTTCATCGGCCCGCCTGAGGGATACCTGGCCCTCGCGCAGGCGGCTGTCTACCTTGCCCTTGCCGAGAAGAGTAACGCCATTTACAAAGCATACGGCCAGGCTGAGCGGGATGTACGTGAGTTCCCCGAATGCCCGGTGCCTCTGCATCTTCGCAACGCACCGACAAAGCTGATGACGGAGTTGGGCTACGCCCGTGGTTACCTGTATCCCCATGATTTTGAGGGGGGAATCGTGGAACAGGAGTACATGCCTGATAAACTGCAGGGCAGGACTTACTACCATCCTACGGACCGTGGCTTTGAGAAGAAACTGAAGGAATTTCTCGAAAGAGTGAAGAAGGTGCAAGGAATCGACGGAACGGGGAATCTATGAAAAAGTTTTTCGTCAAGGATCTGGTCCGGGATACGGATGTCAACGATTACTTCATCGTCGTCAAGAAGGGCACCTATCTCAGCAGGAACAATACGAAATATATGACCCTTCGTCTGAAGGATCGGACAGGCTCCATCGAAGGGAGAGTCTGGGAGCGGGTGGACGAACTGGGGAAGGGCTTCGAACGTAACGATCTGGTCTACGTTGAATCAAGGGCGAAGATGTACCAGGAGTCGCTGCAGCTCAACGTGACGAACATCCGGAAAGTGGAGCAGGAGCTTTCGACGGAACAGCTGAAGGAGTTCTACCCGGAGAGTGACTCCGGAAACATTGAGGTACAGAAGAGCTTCTTTGGGTTGGTTTCGGGATTGAAGAACCCTCATTTCAAGGCCCTTTTTGTTGAACTGGAGAAAAGGAAGGATTTGCTGGAGAGATTTTTTTTCCTCCCGGCTTCCATCGGGGTACATCACGTCTATATCGGGGGTCTCCTGGAGCACTCCGTGCATCTCGCCACTATGGCAAAAGGGATCGCACCGTTGACAAAAACGGATGAGGACCTGCTCGTCACGGGAAGCCTGCTGCATGATATCGGAAAGGTGGAAGAGTTGACGATCAAAGGCGGGTTCGGCTATTCGGACAAAGGCAGACTTCTCGGTCACATAACGCTCGGTATCGGGCTTTGTGACGGGCTGATCGCGAATATCGACGGGTTTCCGGACTACCTGGGTGACGTGGTGAAGCACATCATACTGAGTCATCACGGGGAAGCTGAATGGGGATCGCCCAAAAAGCCGATGTGCCTGGAGGCACTGGTGATACACTATCTGGATAATCTCAACGCCAAGGTTGTCGGCGTGAGAGAGCATATGCAAGAGAACATGGATGATGAAACATGGACGCAGTATCACAAGCTATTCGAATCGCGCTTTTACAAGCTTCCTGAAAGGTGAACCATGGAAACACGAAGAATCTTTGTTGACAAGCTTAAGATGAAAAATGGCATGGTGGTCGTGACGGGACCGTATCAGAAGTATATCGTCACCGTTCTCCGGAAAGATGTCGGGGAGCGTGTCGATCTGATCGACGGGAAGGGCTATCTCTACCGCTGCGTCGTAAGCGGCATCAAGGGGAAAGAGCTTTACCTGCAGGTGGTGGATGTGGTGCACCATCCCGAGGAGAAGAGAGCCAAGGTAACGCTTTTTGTCAGTCCGATTAAAGGGCCGCGGATGGATTGGCTCGTTGAAAAGGCAACTGAGCTCGGGGTTGACCGGATCGTGCCCACGCTCTTCAAAAGGACTGTTATTAAAATGGACAACGGGCACATGGTGAAGCCGGAGAGATGGAGGAAAATCTGCATCGAGGCATCTCGCCAGTGTGGACGTTTTTCCGTCCCCGAGGTCACGGAACCGATCCCTCTGCGCGGAATCCTGTCGTACATGGACCGCTTCAAACACAGATGGCTCTTATACGAAAAAGAGAGGAAACAGACTATCCGTGACGTTATGAACCCGCAGGTTAAGGGCGAGATATGCGTGGCTGTGGGGCCGGAAGGGGGCTTTGAGGAGGGTGAAGTTGCCTGGCTCGAAGAGCAGAACTTTATGCCTTTGACGCTGGGTGAGAACATTCTGAGAACGGAGACAACACCACTCGTTGTACTCTCGATCATTTTTTATGAGCTGAACATGCGATGACCAGAGCGTCAAGTTTCGCAAGACTTTTCGCCTTTGTGGTCGATCTGGCCTTTCTATTCATAGTGCAGCTTCTTCTCTTTACGGCAGCCCTCGTCGGGCACGGGCTCTGGAGCGAGTCTGTGTCTTTCTCTCTCCTTTCCGCCAGGCTTATGGGGTTTTCTCCGGTGCTGACACTTGCTTTTGTTTTTGTGGTACTGTACTACTTCACGTACCTTACGGCCGATGGGGAGCAGACGATCGGGAAAAGCATTTTTGGAATCCGCGTTGTCACGCGGGACGGAGAGAATCTGGGACGGATCCGTGCTTGTATCCGATGCATCTGTTACTGGTTTTCCGCACTTCCCTTTTTCCTCGGCTTCTTGATGGCATTTGTTTTCAGGGGGCATGCGTTGCATGATATCTTGTGCAGGACGATAGTTATAAAGGTGCATGATGACTGGTAACCAGAATGGAAAGGCCGGTTGCGGCTGCCTCTTGTTTGTTGTGATCGTCTGCATGGTGCTCGCGGCGCTTCTCGTCCACCCTTTCTCTCTCAAAGTGCTCACGGGCCTGATGATCTATGAGGACAAGATGGTTCCGTCTGATGCCCTTTTGGTGCCCCGATTTCTCGAGGATAAGAATGGCGAGCTCTATCAGGAAGCCTTCAGGGAGTTCTGGGCAGGCCACGGCAAGGTGATTTACGTGGAGGATGATCACGTTCTGGGCATGAGCGTCGCGGAGATCGTCGCGAAAATGGCAAAGCAGCGTGGTGTCAAAGAGGACATTGTAAAGAGGCTGGAGATGGGGTCTGCGGACAAGGCCGCTGTATCGAAGATGAAGGAAAGCCTGGCGCAGCTTGGCGTCAAGAAGGCGATCCTGGTCGTGCCTGAATATGCGTCCGAGAGATTCCACCTTCTCTTTGGCCACGGAGGGGCGGATGAGAAAACGATCTTCCTCGTAAAGCCGGTAACCGTCTCCTACTTCAAGAGAGAAAAATGGTGGGCAAATGAATTCTCCCGCGCTGCCTTGCAGCGTGAGCTTTATGCCCTTGGTTCATTCTACTTCAACCGGTTCAAGTATGGTCAGAGAAGTGAAGAGACGGGAAAAGATAAAGTAGGTTAAGGTTGAGGTTAAGGTTAAGATCGAAAAACCCGACCAGGTAATGGGAAAAGAACTCCCAGCGTTACGGATGTAACAATTCAACAAACCCGCGACGCCGACAACAGGGCGAAGCAGAGAAGCCAGATAGACTAAATAGACCAAATGGACCAGATAGACTAGACGGACCAAACATGGAAGAATCCCTAGCTATTCTCGGCCTGGTGCGGATGCCGGGCATACCCTATGAAAGGAAGAAAGAGATCCTCGAAGGATCGGAACGCGTTGCGTCGCTATTCGAAGGGAAGGGAAAGACCGGCGATCCGAAACTCCGCAAGAAGATAGCCTCCTTTAAAGGCTTTGGAGTGATCGAGGATGAGCTGGCGAAGCTTCGGAAGATGGATGTACGGATCGTCTCTTTGCGCGAAGCTTCGTATCCGCCGCAGCTCAAATGCATCCCTGACCCGCCGCTGGCCTTTTACCTCAAGGGTTCGCTCTCCTTGCACGATCAGATGATGGCCATCGTCGGTTCGAGGAAGGCCACCTTCGAGGGTATGAACCTCGCGGAGCGCATTGCAGAAACGCTTTCATCCCTTGGTGTCACTGTTGTTAGCGGCTTTGCGAGAGGTGTGGATTCGTCTGCCCACAGAGGTGCTCTCAGGGGGAAAGGGAAGACGGTGGCCGTTTTCGGATGCGGCATCGACATCTGCTATCCCGCTCAAAATCAGCATCTCTATGAAGAGGTGGCAGCGGACGGGTTGCTTCTCACGGAATACGGGCTGGGGGATCCGCCCCTGGCGCACCATTTTCCTGCGCGGAACCGCATAATCGCAGGTCTGGCTAAAGGCGTGCTGGTGATCGAGGCGACCTCAAGGAGCGGCTCTCTTATCACGGCGCGGCTTGCCCTTGAATATGGCAGAGAGGTGCTGGCAGTGCCGGGCAGGGTATTCGATGAGGAGTACAAAGGAGCGAACAACCTCATCAAACAGGGCGCGAGACTCGTAGAGGGCATGGAAGACATCATTGCTTCCTGCTTTCCGGGGTTGCACGTGAAAAGAGAAGAGAAACTTGCTATAGATGGAGATGAAGATTATATTTATGCGCTGATGGGGCTCAACAGAATTCATGTAGACGAGCTTGCGGCAAAAAGCGGGAAGGAGATCAAACAGCTGCTTGTCCTACTGACCAGGCTCGAGATGAAGGATCTAATCCGGCCGCTACCGGGCGGGTTTTATTTAAGGAAGGTGTGATAGGCGTATGGCGAAAAAATCATTATTAATCGTTGAGTCACCTACAAAGGTGAAAACACTTTCAAAGTTTCTGGGAAAGGACTTTACCATCAAAGCTACCTTTGGCCATATCAAGGACTTGCCAAAGAGCAAAATGGGAGTTGACGTAGATGAGGACTTTAAGCCTCACTTCGGACTGATCAAGGGCAAATCGAAAGTCGTCGAAGCGCTCAAGAAAGCGAGCGCAGAGGCTGACAGGATATATATAGGCTCAGACCCCGACCGGGAAGGAGAGGCGATTGCCTTTCACGTGGCCGAGGTAGTGGGCAAAAAGAAGCCGGTTAAGAGAGTACTCTTTAATGAGATCACGAAAAAGGCGGTGCTCGAAGCCCTGAAATCCCCTCAGGACCTGGATGAATCAAAGTATGACGCCCAGAAAGCCCGGCGTATACTTGACCGTCTTGTTGGTTACCAGATCAGCCCCCTGCTGTGGGAAAGGGTGAAGTATGGCCTTTCAGCGGGCAGAGTCCAGTCTGTAGCGCTGAAGCTTGTCTGCGAGCGCCAGGAAGAGATCGATGCCTTTGTTAAAGAGGAGTACTGGACGATAGAAGGTATTTTCAGGCTTCAGTCAGGTGATACTTTTGAAGCAAAACTGGAGAGGATCAATAACGCAAAGATAAAAATTCCCTCCAGACAAGAGACGGATAAACTGAAAGCCGAAGCGACGGGTAAGTCCTATACGCTCACCAAGGTGGAAGAAAAAGAGCGTGCTATCATGCCGCAGGCTGTTTTCAAGACAAGTAGCCTGCAGCAGGAGGCTTCCACAAAACTCCGGTTCTCGCCATCGAAGACTATGCTCATCGCACAGAAGTTGTACGAGGGCGTCGACCTCGGCGAAGGCACGACAACAGGTCTCATTACATACATGAGGACCGATTCGGTGCGGGTGGCTGATGAGGCATTGAAAGCAGTGCGAACGCTCATTGGCAAGCAGTTCGGGCCCGGGTATGTCCCTGAGAAACCGAATTTCTTCAAAAACAACAGGGCCGCTCAGGATGCTCACGAAGGCATACGGCCGTCGGATGTGACGCTCGATCCGGAAAGGGTGAAGCCATACCTGGAGAAGGACCTCTTCTCACTTTACGATTTGATCTGGAAGCGGTTTGTGGCTTCTCAGATGGCGCGGCTGCGGCTCCAGCTCAAGACCGTGGATGTGACGGGCGGGGACTACGTTTTCGTGGCCAGGGGCTCCACCGTGCTGTTTGATGGTTTTACAAAACTTTACGAAGTGGACAAGTCAGATGACGAGGAGGACAAGAGCCTCCCGCCCATGCGTGAAGGCGAAACGGCAAGCCTCGTCGATCTGAAGGGCCATCAGCACTTCACGAACCCCCCTCCCTATTACTCAGAAGCCTCGTTGATCAAGACGCTGGAGGCGAAGGGCATAGGCAGACCTTCCACGTATGCCGCGACCGTGGGTACGATTCAGGAGAGAGAATACGTGAGTAGAGACAGGGGAAGGCTTCTGGTAACCCCGCTGGGAAAGACGGTCAACGGTCTCGTCGTTGATTCGTTTCCGAGGATTGTCGATTATGATTTCACCGCAAAGATGGAAGAGGGGCTTGATCAGATCGAAGAAAAGGAAAAGGATTGGGTCGCTGAGCTGAACGAGTTTTACGCAGTATTCAAGGAGGAGATGTCCGCGGCAAAGCAGAAAATGAAGAACCTGAAAAAAGAGGAGCGGCCGACCGACATTATCTGCGACTCGTGCGGGAAACCGATGGTGCTCCGATGGGGTAGAAACGGCGAGTACCTTGTGTGCACCGGTCGTCCGGAATGCAAGAATAAGAAGAACGTGGAAGTTGACAAAGATGGCAAGATGACGGTGCTGGAAGAGATTTTCCACGGGGTCTGTCCGACATGCGGCGGTAACCTCGTCGAAAAGACAGGGAGGTTCGGCAGGTTCATAGCGTGCAGCAACTATCCTGAGTGTAAGTTCACCAAGCCGGTTTCTCTTGGATTTCAGTGTCCTCTTGACGGATGTACCGGTGAGCTCGTGGAGCGGCGCTCGAAGAAGAAGAAGAAGTTTTACGGCTGCAGCAGGTACCCCGAATGCACGTTCACCACGAGCTCAACGCCAAAAGAGGGCGTGTGCGAGAGCTGCGGGGCGCCGGTCGTGTTCGGCTCCAGAGGAACGACATTCTGTCTCCGGAAGGACTGCGGTTGGAAGTCAACGTCATAGGCGCTGGTCTTGCCGGCGCGGAAGCGGCCTATCAGCTGGCGAAAAGAGGCATAGATGTAACGCTCTACGAGATGAGACCTCTTCGCACCACGCCTGCCCATAAGACGAGCGATTTTGCCGAGCTCGTCTGCAGCAACTCCCTTAAGTCAAAGGAACTGACAAACGCCCATGGGCTTCTGAAGGAGGAGCTCCGCCTTCTTGATTCCCTCATCGTGGGGGCAGCGGACAGGACGGCGATCCCGGGAGGCAAGGCGCTTGTCGTCGACCGGGTCCAATTCTCGGCGCGGGTTGCCGAGGCTATTCTGTCCGAGAAGCGTGTGCGGGTTATAAGGGAGGAGGTGGATAGGATTTTCGACGGTGTGAACATCATCGCCACGGGCCCCTTGACGAGTGAGGCACTATCGGGAAGCATCAAGACGCTCACAGGAGAGGAAAATCTCCATTTTTTTGATGCGATATCGCCGATTGTCGATGGCGCGTCAATCGACATGGGGCACGCTTTTTTCGGCTCACGGTACATGAATGATGCTGATGATTACCTGAACTGTCCGCTCACGGAAGCCGAATACAACAGATTTTACGATGAGCTCCTTGCCGCGCGGCGAGTAGATTTGAGAGCATTCGAGGATACGCACTACTTTGAAGGATGCCTTCCCATAGAGGTGATGGCGGAGCGAGGGAGACAGACGCTCGCTTACGGGCCGATGAAACCGGTGGGTATCGTAGACCCGGCCACAAAAGGGCAACCTTACGCTGTCGTTCAACTAAGGCGCGAGGACATGGCGGGGCGCATGTATAACCTCGTCGGGTTTCAAACGAAGCTTACCTATCCTGAACAGGAGAGGGTCTTGCGGCTGATACCCGCTCTCAGGGAAGCGGTCTTCTACCGGTACGGGAGCATCCATCGAAACAGCTTCATCAATGGACCGGCAGTCCTGACCACGGGGCTTCAGCTGAAGAGCAATCCTCTGGTATTTTTTGCGGGGCAGATCACGGGCGTGGAAGGTTATGTCGAGTCTACCGCGATGGGCTTCGTAGCAGCGATCTCTGTGCTCTGTTTCGTGAGAGGTAAGCCTTTCGTGCCGCCTCCCCCTGAGACCACGGTCGGCGCCTTGCTTTCCTACGTGACCACGCCGCGGAAAGATTTCCAGCCTATGAATGTCAATTTCGGCTTGCTCGCGAATTACAACAAGAAGCGCAAACAGGGCGTTGTTGATAATGCCCTCGCGTCAATCGCGGCATGGAAGAAACAGGTAGAGGAGACGCTTTAGAGACAGGTAAAGACAAGAACGAAGGTAGAGGTTAAGGCAAGGACAAGAAAAGGTAGAGGTTAAGGTTAAGAAAAGCAACAAGAAACGATTTGTGTTGGTTCTATCTCAACCTCAACCTGTTTTATGCGTTTCCTAATGAATTTCGTTGACAAAGGCTGGGGCCATTTGTTATTTTAGGAACACGGTTTTACAATATGAAACGTGGAGGCTAGTTATGAAATACTGGAATCCTTACACTGAGACGCTGCCACCAGAGCAGCTTGACGCGATCGAATTTGCGTACTTCAAGGAGTACCTCGCGTACGCCAAAACGCATTCGGGCATGTACAGGGAGAAGCTTAAGGACATAAACGTTGCGGACATCAAGACGCTTGAGGATGTCCGGAAAATTCCCTTTACGTACAAGGACGACTTGCGGGTGCAGCAGGAAAGAGAGCCTCAGAACTTTCCTTATGGTGCCCTCCTTGGCGTGGACATCGCTGAGGTCTCTGCCTTCAGGCAGACGAGCGGCACCACGGGAAAGCCCGTATATGTGCCGGAGAGTTACGAGAGCTGGCAGTGGAGGGTCGAATCCTGGTGTCACATTTTGTGGATGGCCGGTTTCAGACCTCGCCATAGAGTCTTCCTTCCTGTTGGTTACAATGTCTATGTTGCTTTCTGGGAATGCCACTACGCCTGCGAAAAGGTGGGCTGCGAGGTTGTTCCGGGAGGAGCGCTTGATACCATCGGGAGGGTAAATAAGATCATCGAAGTGAAGGCAAATGCTATGGGATGTACGCCGACGTACGGCCTCAATATTGCCGAAGAAGCGATGAAGATGGGGATCGACCCGAAGACGATGGGAATCGAGCGTATGATCTGCGCGGGAGAACCGCTGCCTGAAGCTACCCGGAAGAGGCTGGAAGAGCTTTATGGCGCTAAGGTCTATGATCATATCGGCGGCACCGAGATCTGCGGCTGGGCAGCCATGTGCGAGGAACAGAAGGGGCTTCATATTATCGAGCCTTTTTTCCTCATCGAAATTCTTGACAGGGAAACGCTGTCGAAAGAAGTGGCGGAGGGCGAGATCGGAGTTGTTGTTATCACACCTCTCGGCAGACACTCTTTCCCCATGATACGTTTTAATACAAACGACATGGTCGTTAAAGGAAAAGGAGGTTGTGCGTGCGGCCGGACCTCCAGGAAGATAATGGAGGTGGTGGGAAGGGCCGATGATCTCCGGAAGATAAGAGGAGTGCTTTTTTCTCCAAAAACGGTTGAGCAGTTCATCAGAGAGGAGTTCCCCGAAGTCGTTGAATTCGAAATCCTTGTCGAAAGAAAAGGAATAATGGATGAACTCACCCTTCGAACCGAGCTCCAGCCGAGCGTGGGTAAAGATAAGGCCGAGGAGATCAAGGCCAGGCTCAAGGAGCGCGCAAAGGTGAAGACGAACCTCACGATGAAAGTGACTCTCGAACCCGAAGGGGCGCTGCCGAGATACACCCTGAAGGCAAAACGATTCAAGGATCTGAGAGGTGTAAAATAATGGAGGAGATCAGGAAAGAGATAGCAGCTATAGAGAAGAGCGCCAAGAGACTCAAGGAATTAGCGGCTGATATGCCGGGCATCAAGACAAATGCCGACATTATCCTCACGTTTGTGTTCTTGCTGAAGTTCGTTACACCTGTGGCGGAGAGCAAGAGAGCTTGAATAGAATCGGGGCGTGAACTTGGTTTATCAGGGCGCGCCCCATACTTGCTTGTAAGAGAGCGGCAATAGATCTCCTCGAACAAGGCGGATACGTGCGGTCTTCGAGCCCCGATACATGGATGAGTCAAAATATAGCGTAAAAGTCCTCGAGAAGGTCATCAAGATACTCAACCTTTACACGTACAACGAGGGGTCGTTTACGCTCGATCAGATTGCGAAGAAGGCGGGCCTTTCCAAGACAACTGCATTTCGCATTTTGAAAACTCTCGAGAAACACGGGATTTTCAAGTATAACGAATTAGAAGAAACATACAATCTGGGGCTGAAGCTCATGGAGTTGGGCGGTATAGTCTATTCCTCCCTCTCCATCCGGAAAGTTGCTTCACCTTATCTCGATGCTCTGGCCCAAAGCTTGAAAGCAACGATACTCCTGGGCATCATGAAAGACGATCACCTGCTGTATATTGACAAGCGGGAGTCGGAGAGCATTATCAGAGTTTCATCGTATATCGGCCTGAAAAGACCTCCCTATTACGGGATGCTGGGCATGACGCTTGTTGCCTACATGTCGCATGACCAGCAGAGGAAACTGCTGCAGTTATACCCGCCAGCCAAGATCACCGACAAGACGGTGGTTGACTCCGAGGAACTGATGCGAAGATTCGACCAGACAAGGAAGGCCGGTTACTATATGGAGCGGGAAGAAGTGATCGACGGGGTCATGGGCATCGGGGTGCCCATCAGGGATTTTTCGGGGAACGTCGCCGCTGCCCTCGGCGCGAGTATGGCGGAATTCCAGGTAAACGAGAGGATCACCCGGCGCGCAATCAAAGAACTCACAGCAGCCTCGACATCCATCTCAAAAGAGCTGGGCGCAGGAGGGCACGAGAGCCCGGGTAAAAACAAGAACGAAGGTAGAGGTTAGAGATACAGGTAAAGACAAGAACGAAGGTAGAGGTAAAGACTAAAGCAAAGGTAAAGGTAAGAGCAAGTACAGAGAAAAAAAATTTAATTCTTGGATTTGTATTTATCTCAACCTTAGCTTTAGTCTTTACCTCTACCTGCTTTATTTCTTTCCTGCTTCATCTGTTTCCTGTTCTTCAACTTCTCAGTACGGCGATGCTATCTTCAGTTCCTTCTCCTTTTTCGCCCAGACCGGAACGCGCTCGGTGATGAATTTTATGTAGCCTTCAAGCTCTGCCCTTTTGTGCCCCTTTGCCTCCAGCTCCTTGATATGTTTTTCGACGACCGGTTGAGCCGCACTCACCCATCTCTTCGACTCCTCATCCGAGAGGGCTATGAGCTGCCCTCCGTTCTTCAGCAGGTAATCCCGGCCTTCGATATCAATGTCATTGGACGCAACGCCATATTTGTCTTTCCACTGAGCCGCAACCTCGGTAACTATTTTTTTCGCATCGTCCGGCAAGCCGTTCCATTTGTTTTTGTTCATGACGATATAGAAGGTGTAGACTGTCCCCACCTTGTATGAGAGCGTGGCATACCTGATGATCTCGCCGACTTTCCAGCCTTTCTGTACCTCCATGGATGAGAGGACGCCATCGACAACGCCTCTCTGGAGGCCATCATACATGTCAGCCATTTCCACTCCCACCGGGGTTCCGCCAACGGCTTTCAGAATGTCCGCAGGTCTCCCCGCGGCCCTGATCTTCAGACCCCGTAAATCCTCGAGGGTCCTGACGGGCTTTTTCACGGTGGATATGATCTGCGGACCGGTAGAGTAAAACAAGAGCACGTGGACGGCGTCCCACTCTTTCTGATGAAACTGGTTGTAAAAGTCGTTCGCTACCTGACCGGCCACGTACCCGCTTGGATAGCCCATCGGCAGACTCAGCGTCTCTGTTACCGGAAACCTGCCTCTGGTATACTCACAGTGGGAGAGGCCGATGTCGGAGACCCCGTTTACGACGCCTTCAAACATTTTGGGCGCCGTGGTGAGTATCCCGCTGGGATAATAGGCGATCTCAACCTTGCCATTCGTGCGTTTCTTTATCTCATCGCAGAATTGTTGGCCCAGCACGGCGTATTGATGGGTCGCGGGGAAGAAGTTGCTGAACTTGAGCTTCAC
>JADGQN010000431.1 GCA_017881765.1 Syntrophobacterales bacterium
GACTTCATCAGCCGCTGTTTCAGCAGCGTGTAACGCATCCGCGGCTTGTTGTTGTGGATGGCGATGGCAAGGGCTTTCTTCGTTCCGATGATGATGACGAGCTTCTTGCCTCGGGTGATGCCCGTGTAGAGCAGGTTGCGCTGCAGCAGTATGAAGTGCTGGATGAGGATGGGGATAATCACCACCGGGTACTCAGAGCCTTGCGCCTTGTGGATCGATGTGGCATAGGCGAGTACGAGTTCGTCCAGCTCTGAAAACTCATAGGCTACAAGCCTGCCGTCGAAGTTGACTTTTACTTCCTGCTCCTCGCGGTCGATGGCGGCGATGCGGCCGATGTCACCGTTATATACATCCTTGTCGTAATTGTTCCTGATCTGCATCACCTTGTCGCCCATCTTGAACGTCCTGCCGGCGCGCGCGATCTCGTCTTTCGACGGGTTCAGCTCCCGCTGCAGTTCTGCGTTCAGATTCGAGGCGCCGACGGTGCCTTTGTGCATGGGGGTGAGCACCTGGATGTCGTTGAGGGTATTGAAACCGAATTTGGCAGGTATCTTTTCCTTGCAGAGTGCGATGATGCGCTGCAAGGCCTTCTCAGGTTCTTCCACTTCGATGAAATAGAAATCGGTCGGAGCTTCCTGCTGTCGCTCAAAGTCCGGCATCTGGCCGCTGTTGACGCGGTGCGCATTGACAATAATCATGCTCTGGCGGGCCTGTCTGAAGATCTCGTTGAACCGGACCGTCGGTACGACCTTCGAATCTATGATATCCCGGATTACGTTCCCCGGGCCGACGGACGGCAGCTGGTCAACATCGCCGACGAGGATGAGTGTGGCCCGCTGCGGTATCGCCTTCAAGAGGTTGTACATCAGCACGGTATCAACCATGGATGTCTCATCGATCACCACGAGGTCTGCGTCGAGCGGCTCCTGCTCGTCTCTCTTAAACCTTCCAATTTTGGGGCTGAACTCCAGCAGCCTGTGGATGGTCTTGGCCTCGCGACCCGTGGCCTCGAACATCCGTTTTGCGGCCCGGCCCGTGGGCGCAGCGAGCACGATCTTCTGACCGCTCTTGGCATAGACATGTGTGATGGTACGGATGATGGTCGTCTTGCCTGTGCCCGGACCGCCGGTGATGACCATCACCTTCCTGTCGAGTGCCTCCATAACTGCTTTGAGCTGCTGCTCCGCGAGGGTTATGCTGAGATCCTTCTGCGCCGATTTGAGCGCTCCCTCACGGTCCATGAGCTGTAGCTGCTTCGGGCTGGTGAGAAGGGCCGTGAGAATCCGTGCAATGCCGACCTCCGCGACATGAAGCGGCGTCAGGTAGACGGCTTTGTCATCGACTGCAGAGCTTTCCGCGTCCTCGATGACAATCTTCCGTTCATCAGCCGCTGCCTGAAACGCATCGAGCAGCGTGGCCTCCTCGATGCCGAGGATTTTCGCACACTCAACCATGAGCGGTTTGAACGGATAGAACGTATGGCCTTCATCAGCGAGCTGGTGGAGCACATGCTGGATGCCTGCCTTGGCGCGGAGCGGTGAATCCTTCGGTATGCCCAGTTTCTCCGCGATCTTGTCAGCAGTGAGAAAGCCGATGCCGAACACCTCTTCAGCGAGCCGGTACGGGTTCTCACGAACGACAGCGATGGCCTCCCTGCCATACTGCTTGAAGATCTTGGTAGCGTATGCAGGGCTGACACCGTACCCTTGCAGGAAGACCATCACCTGACGAATCTCTTTTTGCTCTTCCCAGGCCTTCTTGATCATCTCGATCCGTTTGTCGGCGATGCCCTCCACTTCACGCAACCGCTCTATGTCATGCGAAATAACATCCAGCGTCTCTTCACCGAATTTAGCAACAAGTCTTTGCGCCATGACAGGGCCGATGCCCTTGATGAGTCCGGAACTCAGGTAGCGCTCGATGCCGGCAATGGTGGCAGGGATGACGGATTCGTAGGAGGCAATCTTGAATTGTTGGCCATATCTCGGGTGCGTCTGCCACTCGCCCTGCAAGTTCAGCACTTCGCCGGGGGTTATGCCCGGAAGGCCTCCCACGATCGTGACAAGGTCGTTCCTCCCCGGTACCCGCAGCTTGGCGATGGTGTAGCTGTTCTCTTCGTTGTAAAAGGTGATCCTCTCGATCTGGCCTTTCAGTTCGGTGAGCATGGGGATAGTATACTACAAGGCGTAAAATTAACTGTAAAATTAGCTTGACTCTTTTTTGAATAGGGCTATAATGGGGCTAAACACGTCGACATTTGTTCGCGTTAACCTCTATCCGTGACAAGGAGGCGCTGGGATATGAGCAATCAGAAGAGCCAGTTTAACACTGAAGATTGGTGGGCGGTGTACCTCGGGCTTCTGGTCTTTGTCCTCAGTCTTGGCCCGTTCGGCGGGCTGGATATTATCGGATGGGTTGTAACGCCGAAGATCTGGACAGAGCTCTCGAAGTCCATAGGTGCTTTTTCAAAGAATTATGCCGGATTGTCCAATTTCCTCTCCCTCTTTTTGACCTATGTTGCTTATCTCGTTGTCCTGACGATCGGTGCGGCGTCTCTCGGTTTGAAGCTGGGTAAGTTTATCTACGGCTTTACCGTGATATTCTGGCTCACGTATGCTTGTGTTCTCGTGGGAAGCTTTGCTAATATCGCCGCGAATGCGCCGGGTGACATAAAGAAGTTCAACCTTTCGTGGTCTTTGCGGCTGACACAGGAGGCCGGGCTGATCTGCGCGCTTCTCGTCGGTCTCTTCATCAGTAACTTTACGCCGAAATTCGCCGAATCCTTGAGAGAAGCGGCCCGGCCGGAATGGTACATCAAAACGGCTATCGTCATTCTGGGCGCGGCATTGGGCGTGAAGGCCGTGACAGCGATGGCGCTTGCGACAAAAATCATGTTTCTGGGCCTCTGCTCTATTGTTGTTGCCTATCTCCTCTATTGGGCGCTCGTCTATCTGATGGCACGGACGTGGTTCAAATTCAGCAGGGAGTGGGCAGCTCCGCTTGCCTCCGGTATCTCGATATGCGGAGTTTCGGCTGCGATCGCTACCGGAGCTGCCATCAGGGCAAGGCCGATTGTGGCCATCATGGTATCTTCATTGGTCGTCATCTTTGCCGTGGTGGAACTGATCTTTCTACCCTTCGTCGCGCAGCACTTCCTTTACACGGACCCCCTTACGGCGGGCGCCTGGATGGCGCTTGCCGTGAAAACGGACGGAGCAGCGGTCGCGAGCGGCCAGATCGTCGATTCTCTCATCTTAGCCAAGGCACTCGCTGTCCAGGGGATAAGATATGAACCGGGGTGGATACTTTCAACCGCAACCACGGTCAAGATATTTATCGATATCATGATCGGGGTTTGGGCGTTCATCCTTGCAGTGATATGGTGCACGGTCATCGAATGCAAACCGGGCGAGAAAGTCAAGGTGGTGGAAATATGGCATAGGTTCCCGAAGTTCATCATCGGCTATGCCCTGACCTTCCTGGTTATGCTTTTCATCTGCCTTAAGGCGCCGGGTCAGATGGGCGCCGCGCGAGCCGGAAGCGGCGCCGCGGATGTTTTCAGGTCGCTCTTTTTTGCCCTGACGTTTTTCTCCATAGGCCTCATATCGAATTTCAGAAAACTCTGGGAGGAGGGGATCGGCAAGCTCGCCCTTGTCTATTTCGTGGCGCTTTTCGGGTTCATCATCTGGATGGGTCTTGGGATAGCATGGGTCTTTTTCCATGGCGTTAAACCGCCGATCATCGGCGGCTAATAAGGAGGTTCACAATGGCTGAAGAACAGCGAATCGGCGAAGAACTGAAGAAGATGGAGTGGGAGCCGCTGCTCCCCGTAGAAAAGAAATTGATTACCTATAGTCTCGTCCTCGGAGTCGTCCTTCTTGGCGTCCTTATCCTGGTAAGCCGCGCATTTTTTCCAGCGGCTCACTAAGTCGTTAACCGACCTGACGAAAAGGCGGGGCCTTAAACCCCGCCTTTTCTTTTCTTCAATTCAGACATAAGAATGGTCATCTTTTAAGAGGCGGCGCGGTAGGAAGTTACGGGCAGGGTAGAGAACAAAGGGGGAGAAAATAGTATCCCCCCTCTTTTTTTCTTGACAAATACCACCTAACATATAT
>JADGQN010000432.1 GCA_017881765.1 Syntrophobacterales bacterium
CGCCATGGCCCTCGCAAGACCAGCCCTTTTCTTCATGCCGCCGCTGATCTCTGAAGGATAGTAGTCCTCGAAGCCGGACAATCCCACAAGGGCCAACTTCAGTGAGGCAACGCGCCGGATTTCCGCCTCCTTCAGATCAGTATATTCCTGCAGGGGAATGGCGATGTTCTCCGCCAGTGTCATCGAGCTCCAGAGCGCGCCACTCTGGTAGAGGACTCCCCACCGTCGCATCTGTGCATCCTGTTCTCCGGGTGTCGCGTCCCAATAATTCACGCCTCTGTAGAAGACCCGTCCCCGGGCAGGTGCTTGGAGCCCCACGAGGTGCCGCAGCAACGTGCTCTTGCCGCAGCCGCTTCCGCCCATGATGATAAAGACATCCCCTTGGTTGACCGTGAAGGTCAGGTCCCGCTGGATCACGTTGCTGCCGTACGCCATGGTGAGATCCTTGACCATTATGTGTGGATCGGTGGAGCCCATAATACCTTTTGTCTCAGTTTCCTCTTGCTAAATCTTCAACACATCGCACAAGATCGTGATCACGGCCGTAGCGATGATGATGCTGACGATGCTGGTCACGACCGCTGAGGTAGTCATGTCACCCACCGCGGATGCGCTCCGTCCGCACTGCATACCGCGCAGGCACCCGGCGAAGCCGATCAGGATGCCGAACACCAGGCTGCTGAACAGGCCTATTCCAACATTGGTCAGGTTAACGGCAGCCCGCGTCTCATTGTAATATTCGATGAAATTGATATCGAAACCTGCGACGCTTACGATCAGTCCGCCAAGAATACCCATCAGATCCGCATAGAGCGCGAGGAGCGGCATCATCACGGCCAGAGCCAGTATGCGTGGCAGCACGAGAAATTCGATGGGTGGAATGCCCGCCGTTTTCAGGGCATCAATCTCTTCATTCACCTGCATAGTCCCTATTTGCGCTGCAAAGGATGCCCCGGTCCGGCCTGCCATGATAATGCCCGTCATGATCGCCCCCATGGAACGCACCATGGAGATGCCGACCAGATCGGCGATATATTTCTGGGCCCCGAACATCTTCAACTGAATGGAGCCGACGAAGGCAAGAATGAGGCCGACAAGGATACTGATGAGGCAGACAATCGGCACCGCCTCCGCTCCGCAGTGCTGGATAAGACGCAGAAGATCCGAGCGGCGGAACCTCGCTCTGCCCGTACACATCCTGAAAAAGGCTGTTGCCACGCTCCCGAGGAACGTAAGCGTCTCCAGGGTTGAATGGTAGAAGCCGAACAGAACGCTCGTTAGGCGGCTCAGGACGTCGCCTTCCTCATGATCCTTGCGGTCGCTTTTGTTTTCAGGTACCGCCGTGGCGAGCGCCAGCAGGCGTTGGATTCCCGAGGGGAGCCCGTCGTTATTCACCTCGATCTGTCGTTCCGAGCAGATCGTGATGAGATCGATCAGGAATGTCAGCAGGCCTGTGTCCCAGCCTTTCAGGCTCCGCGCATCGAATGCGATCCGGCGGATTGAAGGCCTTTTGTTGATCTCATCCTCCAGGAGGTTGGCGGAAGGAAGCGGCAAGACAAGCATCCAGCTGCCGGAGAGGCAGAGGATAATCGAGTCCGCGGAGACCGTAAAATCGACCTGCGCACTTTCGCAAGCCTCTCGCGGCGCATTGAGAGCATTAGCGTTTCGCATACAAGCTTTATCGGTTGACCGAAGGAAAAGTTTACGAAGCTGAATAGCGTTTGCTATTTATGACAATCCTTGCAAAGCTGGAACGTGTTCTTGTGGTGACAGGTGGTGTAGCACCACTGGACATCCGGCTTGGGAAGGGCAGCAACGCCGCCTGCCGCGGGCGGCACCGGATGCGGCTCGTGGCAGTTGCTGCATTCCGGAATCGCCTTCGCCTCTTTAGCGCTGTGCGGCACGTATCGGTGCGGGGTAATCTTCTCTCCGCTCGGCGCCTGGTAATTGACGTTCGCCACGAGCTTATCGAAAGGTCCGTGACAATCGAGACAAGCCTCCTTGGAAGCTGCGGCAGCCGGGGCGCCGGGTTGGGCGGACGGCGACTCGGCCGCCGCTCCGTCCCGCACAACCCTGACGTTCGTTGAGACCATACCGGCCACCACGAGCAGAAAAACAACAATAAATCTGACTCGACCTTCTCTCTTCATCGTGCTCACATCGCTTTTTCCAGCACGGCGTTCTTGCCTGCAATGTAACCCTGGCAAACGGCTCGCGCCAGGCCATGCTGGCTGAAACCGCCCGCGGATTCTCCGCCGCAGTAAAGGCCCGGGATCACCCGGCCAGCCATATCCTGCACCTGGCATTTGGCATTGATCCTGAGGCCCGCACGCGCATCATGGACATTCGGGGTGGCCCACCCCGCGTAGAAGGGCGGCTTGATTATCTTATATTTGGGAGTCGGTTTACCAAAGTCTTCGTCTTTCCCCGCATCAACGAAGGAGTTATACCTGGCCACCTGCTCTTCCAGGTTCTTCGGGGGTATGGGGACTCGCTGGTGTTTCATGACGATCTTGGCCGCCAAGTCCGCGACGGTATTGGCCGTAAAAAAGAAGCCGGCGTCGATATCTACGTTGGGAGGCTTCGGGTCCCATTTTTGGCGAGTTGCGCCATCAGCGTCAAAGATTGCCCAGATCGGCCCGCCCCCGTTCTGTCCGTTCCCTATGCCGGCCAAAGCCGCGTTGATGAAATTGTTGGGCGCATACTTGATGTTTGCCGCATTCAGATAACTGCCGGGCATATAGGGGTTGATCTGTCTGGCGCTGTTGGCGGTAAACTGATCTCCGGTCTCATCATAAAATCGCTTTCCCAGCATATTTACAAGGATCACGTTCTGCCAATCAGAGACCGGAAGGCCTGATGCGCGGGCGAGCTTGAAAACGGCACTGCCGGGCATCCAGCGCAGATTCCGATAATTGTACTGGCATCCGATCGTACCCGGTTTTGTAATATTCGAACCAAATTCCCCGGTCTGGTTATAGAGACCCCAGAGCGAAGCCCCGATCTCCATGGCCGCGATCTCTCCACTGGCATCCTGGTCAGACCAGGGCATACCCGACAGACCGCAGTACTCTTCGGTGAGCCGCGGGTCGAACATGCGGCGGAAGTTCACGTTGCCCGTGGAACCGCCGGTTGCGATGATGACCGCCTTCCTTGCGCGGATGTTCATCTTGGCGCCCTTATTCTCGACCTCGATCCCCAGCACGTGCCCTGATTTGGAAGCCTCGCGGTGGATGCCCGTCATCTTGTGCTCGAGCAGGATCTGCACGCCCGCCTTTTTTGCCGCGACCTCCAAAGGGCGCATCAGGCCGTTGCCGGTCGAGGTTGTTGCCCGGACAGTCGGATCGACCGGTTTGCCCGTCTGAACCATCGGCCAGTCCATCGCCGCCGAATGCATCTCGCGATTCACCGAGTTGCCAATAGAGATTCCACCGAAATTATCCGTGGGCCTGTCTATGAAGATGACCCCGTGGGCGAGCAGCCATTCAAAGCTCGGCGCACTATTGTCGGCAAAGGCCCGGATAATCTCGTGATCGTTGTATCGATAGTCAGGGAACCCGTTGGGTTGAACGATCGACCAGTCAGTCAGGTCCCTGAAGAGGATGTCCGGCGAATCGACGATGCCAGCCTTTTTCTGCGCGCTCGTGCCTCCGCCGAGCGGAATATTGCCGCCGCTGGTTATGGCGTGCCCGCCGATGTCAGGCTCTGCTTCGACCAGGATTACACTCGCCCCGGCTTCCCGGGCCAGTATAGCAGCAGGAAGCCCCATCGCTCCAGCCCCGATCACGACAACATCCGCTTCTTTGTTCCATCTTATCGAGGGCTTCTTGGCGGCGAACACCGAGCCTTTTGAAATGAGACTTCCGACCGTAGCTGCGGTGCCCGCGAAGGCTGTCCTTTTGAGAAACTGGCGCCGGCTGATCGTGTTGCCTTTCTTCTCTTCGTCTGACATGCTCCTCCCTCCTTCGAGTTACTCATATACGTCCGTCGCACGTTTGTGCGACTAGGACGACCTTCCCTTCGGGACTGGGACGACCGCTCACTTCGTTCGCTAGGACGTAGGACGTTAGCGCTAGCGGAGCATCCTGTAAGGACCATCACGGCTTCTTTATCT
>JADGQN010000005.1 GCA_017881765.1 Syntrophobacterales bacterium
CGGTATTTCTTTTGAACGGCTGATGCTGATCGATATCGTCCGCTGTGATCATCATGTTAATCTCGGCCCAGATCCCTGCCAATCACCCCAGCGCCCTCTTCGTCTCCCTGTCCCTAGTTTCCAGGCATTCGCCATCCCCTGGCGTTTTAGAACTTAACGACTAACATTTTTAAACCAACGGCCGATTGATTGCGGACAGAAGCGTCGATAGACTGCGATACTATGGCAAAAGTCGGATCAAAAAAGGTGGGTTCCTGCCAGCCGCATTGGAGACATAAGACTACAGGGGATTCGTAGATCCACTATTAGAGGAGGCAGTCAATGAAGGGTAAAGGCATTCTATTTCTCTTTATGTTTATCGCGTTAACGGTCCTTCTTGTCGGATCGGCCGCACGGAGCGAAGACGTAGCCACGCTCAATGCGATGATCAAGACGATGGGGGGGAACTGGGTAGCAGGTGAGACGTCAATGTCGCGGCTCTCACCCGATCAGCAGACACGTCGGCTAGGCCTCCTCAGACACACGTCTTCACCTGGGGGCAAGGTGCTTGCCGCACCACAAGGATTAACGGCTGTCCCGACCAGCCTTGATTGGCGCAACAACGGCGGCAACTATGTCACCCGTGTTAAAGACCAGGGGAACTGCGGGAGCTGCTGGGCGTTCTCTGCTGCGGGTACGGCTGAATCAGCCATTCTGATAGCCAGGGGTACGCCGAATGTCGACCTGGACCTATCGGAACAGGTGATGCTCTCCTGCAGCGGCGCCGGCAGTTGCTTGGGCGGTTACATAAACACGGCCTCCAACTACCTCCGTGATACGGGCCTTCCGCTCGAATCGTGTTACGGGTACACGGGAATGGATGGCGTTTGTGCATACGCATGCGCGAACTGGCAGGCAACTGCCTATAAGATCCAGGACTGGTCGTGGGTGGTTCCTTATAGTACCACCCCCACGACAGATGTAATCAAGAATGCCCTGTACGCTTATGGGCCTCTCTCCACTACCATGCACGTCTACTCAGATTTCTACAACTACGTGAGCGGAGTCTATAAGCACACCTCCGGCTCGTATGTGGGAGATCACGCCATCATTATCATTGGCTACAACGATGCCAGCCAGTACTTTATTGTCAAAAATAGCTGGGGCACGGGCTGGGGAGAGCAGGGCTACTTCCGCATCGCTTACTCAGAGCTGACCAGCGCGACCGGGTTTGGCTACGAGACGATCGCCCACCAGGGAGCAGCGCAGAACACTTACACGCTCGCAGTGTCGAAGAGCGGGATGGGAACCGGAACAATCAGCTCCTATCCAAACGGGATCAACTGCGGAGCGACATGCTCAGCAGCATACGCCAAGAACACGTCGGTCACGCTCACGCCCACACCGGACTATGGTTCCACCTTTACCGGCTGGTCCGGGGCCTGCTCAGGAACCGGCACCTGCACCGTCATGATGGATTCGGCAAAGTTCGTCACGGCGACATTCAACCCAGGAGGTTATACCCTTTCGGTGTCAAAGACCGGCACAGGAACAGGCACGGTGACGTCGAACCCTGCGGGTGTCAGCTGCGGCGCGACCTGCTCGGCGAGCTTCACGAGCGGCACCCAGGTCACGCTCACGGCCACACCCAATAACGGATCGACCTTTGCGGGCTGGTCCGGCGTCTGCTCGGGAACCGGCACCTGCTTCGTGACGATGGATACGGTGAAGTCGGTCACGGCGACGTTTAATGTTCCTCCCGGTCCGCAGATCAACTCCATCGTCGATGGGATCACGTATAGCACTACCATCGCCCCGACTTCAGTCATGACTATCTTCGGCTCGAACTTGTCAGCCGGAGGCAATATGGTCCACCTCCAGCGTTCCGGCTACGGGGACGTGTGGCTCTACAACGGTGACGGCCACTACTTCTGGGATGGCAACGGGACGCAGATAAACGCGAGTCTCGATGGCAGGGTGGCCGCCGGGACGTGGACAGTTACGGTCAGAAATGCATCAGGTGGGTCGTCGAGCCCCTACACGTTGACCATCCAGAATAACGCCGCGAGCAACAACGCTGCCTGGTGCTACAGCAGCTCCTATTCGTACTATGGCTACCAGAACTGGCTCTGTAACGCCGCGTACAATCCCACCTACTGCTACACGTCTTCTTGGCAGTGGACGTCCTGTCCGCACTGAAGCGGGCGGGAGAGAAGCGCTAATTAATGACATCTGCCCGGCGGGCGAGAACAGCTCCCACTGTGATCGCCCGCCGGGCGGCCCTATAGCGCGCTTATATTTCAAGAGATCGCCATCTGCCCAAAGCGTGTCCTATCTGCAGCTCACACGCTTAGCCACCGGAACTGAGAAGTTTGTGTCGTACTCCACTTCGCAAGATGTGATCTTTTCGGGAAGTCTCTGTGACACAACCATGCTCGTGCCGCTGTATGCACACGAGAGCCAATAGCCCGCAGCGGACGGTGAAAAAACCCAGGCATTAACCAGGGCGTGCTTCCCTTTCTTCTGCCGGGCGGGCGCGAGAATCACCTGATTGCTCGGCTCCCCTTCAGAGAACATGACATTGACAAATCTATGTTCTCTCTGGCTGTCGGATTCCTTCCAATCCGTGGCCAGTCCGATTACTTTCTGTTCGACCTGTATTTCCGGAGGGCATGCGGGAGCGTTGCCGGCAGCGAGTGCTGAATGGCTGCCGAGCAGTATCATGGCTAAGATCAGACACACATGTATCGGGAACATAGTAACGCCTCCACTACTCGACTACGGAGAATGCATCGCCGTTGTTGCTGGGATCGACGAACCCGCCGTCCTTCTTTGTGCCCCTGAATCGCAGTTGTCTCTTCTGGACCGTTCTGCTGGCCAACCACTGATCAGTCCGGGACGCAGTTGACTACGTCCGCAAACCCCGAGAGGCGACGGGGTTGGCGGAGCCCCGATATTGAGAGGCGGGTCGCTGCTATCGTGGCCGAACGGGCGATGTCTTCCACTCCCTCGTGTTGTATTCCTCGTATTTGTTTGGATCGAAGCTGTTCTCGTCCGTGTAAAGGATATCGCCCTGGTTGTTCACCCACCGGTAGTGATATTGGGACGTGCCCAGCTCCGTCTTCCCGGTGAAGGGGTTCTTATATTCCTCCTGGCCGGAGATGAAGAGCCAATTCTCATGCCGAATCTCGGCATTGGTGCGCCTGCGGTTCTCGACAATCTCATTCGCAACTTTGTTGATGTAACGCTGGGTCTCCAGCGCATTCTTCGAGCGCTGCCCTACAGCCTTATTCACTGCGGCCACCCACTGCGGGTTCATCTCCCTGGATGAGCGAATCAGATCGAGAACCGGCTTCCACGCGTCAAATTCCGCCACCGGAGCCCGGAAGACGACGGTGCCTTCGTTAGACCACATAAACGCCCCAGCCCGGTTGTCGATGATGGTCGTAACGAGCCCCTCGCGGAATGGGACGCCCCCTTCGGCGTATTCAACAACCATGCCCATGGCCTCGTAACGAATCGGAGCGAGACCCCTCTGGCGCAGATTTTGGTTGATCTGCTGCGAATTCTTATTGTAGGCCTCAACCACCTCGGGCATCGGGTCCTCCGCGACCACCTTCATGCCTGACGCCTGAGGACGCGAGCTTCGAAACAGATCGAGAAGGAATTGTCGTGCCGTGAGCAACGGTTTGACCGGCATACCCTGGTAGTTCTGCCCGGGCTTAAACATTCCCGGAGCCATACGGGAAAGGCTAAGGTCCGCGTAGTTCCATGCGGGCACCCACCGAAACGCGAGCGTAGCCCGTTCGTCGCTTTTCACGGTGAGGTCCAGCTTAGGGGCAATGGTATTGCCGGGTCCGTTCATCTTCCGGGGGTTGACGTTGAAGATGCCGCCCTGTGTCTTCCATCTCTTCGGAACGAGATAGGTGAAGGCCTTTTCATTCGACTCCCAGATACGCTGGAGAAGGACTGTGGGTCGCTTCCCCGCCGAAACAGGCTGGGCAGGGCTCACCGGGGCGACCTGTTGCTTCGGTGTGTCCGCGGGTACGGACTTACTCGGGGCGGGCAAAGTGGCTTTTTGCTCGCCCTTTTCCGCTGCGCGAGACTGGGCGCGATTCCATTGGAGGGTTTCACCCGTGGGATACGTGACGAATACCGCGTCAGCGCCCTGGAACCTGCATTTCAGTTGCTGCGGCGGATAGCCCTGCGTTGCCAGAGACAGCACCTGCCCCTTCATCTGGTACTGACCGGCGAGGGCCTGGCGCCCCCGGGCCGAGACCGTTACCTGCTTGAAGCTGCCGTCCGGGAGGAACTCAACGTTGACTTCCATCTGTTCGTTCTTGAACTGCCAGCTTCCCAGTATGGGCACCGCTCCCCACGATAACGTCGGGAGAGTCCAAATAGCCACCACCAATGCCGCGACGAGCCGAATCATGGCCAGCCTCCGAAGGAGAAAATAAGGATGAGCTCTTCCGATGTTACCACAAGGCGGTTCGGGAAATAAAGCGGCAGCATGCTTCATCCCTCATGTGGTATGATTGTTGCTCAATCTTCACAGGACAAGGGGTGGCCATGGTATGGGCATAGAAACGATCCGCATAGAGCATTGCCCGCATTGTCGGGGTTCGCACTCATACAAGCTCGAGGTCGAGCGAACTATCATAATAAAGGTGCTAGGCGTTAAAAAGCGCGAGCAATCCAGTACCGTAAAAACCACCCAACGTTTCATCTGCCCGTTAAAGAACGAGCCATACCAGGCATCGCTTAATCTTCATGATACCTCATCTGACAGGATCAGGGCGGTAACCGTTATTGGGTTGGCGGATGAAAGGGAATAGCCGGCGAGTCCCTGAACTATTATTGAAAATGGACGACATGTTTGTCAAGTCAGATGAAGGAATGTGTGGGACCTAAAGAAGAAGAAAGTCGGCTGAACGACGCAGGAACTTTCACCGCGCGGCCCGACTCACCGCGCGGCAAGCCCTTCAACCAGATTGGGAAGTTGGGAAACTTCAGCAGTATTAAACCGTCTTGAGGCAGGAGCCGAAATTCAGACCTGTCAATTTTCACGGGCACACCGTAATGAGAAGGGTCAATCTTTTGCCAACGCCGGATCATTGACAGGTATCTTGGGTCATAAAATATTTGGTATCGAAGTCCTTCCGCAAGAAGAGAATTTGTCTGCAGAAAATCTTTCAAGCCATCGTCTTGAAAGTCGGCGACGAATCTAGCGTCTATTCCCGGAAATCGTATTACGTTCCCGAGCAATCGTAATGTAGAATCTGTACGGTCATCAAGAGCATCCCGCGTGCGGTTAGCAAGAAAACGGTAACTTCTTTTACCAACATGATCAAATGCTTTATAATTCGCAATGAGCACCGCGTGCGCGGATAGATTTGCCATGGCCTGTTTGATTTCTTCGCCCCCTTTTCTGTTCTCATGCGCATTGCTATAAGCTTGAAAATAGAATCCGTTCGCAAACCGTAAGGCTAAGGAATCGTCAGAAGGGTCTCTTAAATCGACATAAACAATACCCAAGAAGACTATCGAAACGAGCGTGCACGTCAACACGGACAATGGGTAACGCCTGCCGACGTACAAAAGGAGGCCCGCCAGGAGCGGTAACAGTATTTCTGATTTGGTGGGGACAAAAAAGAAAATGGTAAAGGTCACAAGCATCGTCATAAGAAGGAACGTGTCAAGGAAGCGGTTTTCAGCGGAAGATGGGTAACGCAAGCTCCTGAATGGCCTGACAACTATCAACAATACCACAAGCAAAGATAACGGCAAGCCCAATCCGCGGCTGATTAATTTGTATATAGAGCTGCTGACATGATAAGAAAATGATTGCCACCCAAGGTTTCGAAACAGAGAAACACCGTAGACTGCGAAGAGAGGTGAGAACAGGCAGAGGGAACCGGCTGCGCTTATTGCCGCGAACCTTAGGGCGTGGTAATACGGCATTGACTCACCGGTATTTCTATCAACATTGTAGATGTAGTACATCAAAGGGAACACAAACAGACAATAACTGAGGCGACACCCGATTGCGGCTACGTACACCAAGGCTGCTAAGTTGTACTTTCTGCAAGTCAGAAGATACAGACAAATTAAGAAAAGGCTAAGACTTAACGAAAAATCTCCTAAACCAGTGACATGGGCAACAAAATGGGGAGAAAGCAAAAGACAGGTTGCACAGAGGAAAGGATGTCGAACCCCATGGATCAAGCATATTCGGTAAAATGCTGCAATGCCCAGCAGGCAAACAACTAGATACGTGCCTATAAGTCCCGCTTTACCGCCAAAAGCAAATGCTACCATATTCATAAGATCAAGTGCCGGCTGGCCGGGCGTGCGAGAGATGCCATATTGGAAATCTTCAAGTAGGCTTTTCATGACTCGATATGTGGAATTGGCATCACCATCTGAACCGGGCGGAACATATGGCCAATAGAGCCAGGCTACCAAGATCAAAAAGCCCGACGCGAATGCCCAAAACGGCAAAGAGGAGCGATAATCTCTAACTGCTATGCGCAACCTTGAATATATTGGCCGACCGGGCGGCAGGGACACCCTTAAGCGATTCACTAAAGTTCCGTCTGCAAATAGGGTATGCTTTCGTTCGCGGATCTCTTTCCCCTCCTCATAGGCCTCTGCTATATCCTACGCTAAATGCCTTAGGCTTTTAGCTGTGTTCTTCATCTATTCAAAATGATGCAAGATTGAGACCGAAACCAAGAATCCGAGGGATATCCGCGTGCCGGAACGGAGGAGGGACTCTTTTCATCAGCGGCGCGGTTGGGACAAAACAAGGGTCTTTCCGGTCTGCCGAGGGGATCAAAAGTCGAGTTGAACCGTTGTTGTGGCTGCTGCACTACTGCAGACAACGGAAAAGAGTTGACTCACCCTCCGGATAGTGTTTCTATTGACGGACAGACCTGAACCGAACACCATGCAGCGAAGTTCAAGGAGGGCAATTGAGACCAAGACATCTCTTCTCGCGTCAGGCATCACTTTTTGTCCACGCAGTCTGTCTTATGCTCGTCTTACTTCTTTTTGCTGTCTCGGCGAATGGGCAGGGGACGGATGGCGCCAAATATCCCAGCCGCCCGGTAACCTTCATCGTGCCCACACCTGCCGGTTCCGAGGCCGATTTACCCTGCCGGCTGATCGCCAAGGAAGCAGAGAAGTTTCTCGGACAGCCGATCGTGGTGGTAAATAAACCGGGCGCCTCCATGACCATTGGCATTGCCAGCATCGCTACCGCAAAACCGGATGGGTATACTATCGGCCATGCGGGACACCCCGGCATCTTTTTTGCGCCCTTCATGGAGAAGATTCCGTATCAGCCGGTCAGGGATCTGAAGCAGATCATGCAGTTCGGCAGCATTAACATTGCGGTGTTCGTCAAGAACGATTCTCCGTTTAAGGCCTTCAAGGATGTAGTCGAGTTCGCGCGCAAGAATCCGAAGAAACTGACCTACGGCACATCGGGGATGGGCACGTCGGCCAATGTGGGGATGGAGACGATCGCGAAGAGAGAAGGGGTGCAGTTTACAATCGTTCCCTTTAAAGGCTCTCCGGAAACGCAGGCAGCCCTTCTGGGCGGACACGTTCTCATGGCCGCGGGTGGTTTTGCCCATGCGCTCGTTGAGGCTGGAGAAACCAAACTCCTGCTCCTCCTGGCTGAAACCCGGTCTCCCGCGTACCCGGAAGTCCCCATCCTGAAGGACCTGGGTTACGATATCCCCGCCCCGACAGTGCTCAATGTTGCAGGACCGAAGGGGCTACCCGAGAGCATTGAAAAGAAGATTGAAGAGGCCTTTACCAGAGCCATGAACGAGCCGGCTTTCATAAAAGGCATGAAAGAACTCCGCCTCACCGTTGTCTATCGCAATGGCGCTCAGCTGGACGACTATGTGGCCCGTAACTACGAGACGATGGGAAAGCTCTTGAAGCAGATGGGATTTGCCAAATAGGGTGCGCTCCGCTATCTACTCCCAGCCGACTGCTCCTCCCCCGACATCCTTGACGAAGGCGTCAAATGAAGCGACCCAGTTGGAGCCGTTGCCGCTCGATGGCGGCGTGACCGCGTGACCCGCTTCTTCGCCTGATTCCTCACCGGCCCAGAGACCGATATGTCTTCCCCTGTAAACGGAGCACCCGATACAGGTTTTTTTCGTAATGGGACACTCGAACTTCTGTCTTGACATTTAGCTTACCTCCCGACCGTTGCGGTCTTCTCTTAACCAATTCGCCTTCACGTGCATACCTTCGTTGTCGCTGCGTCGCTCTCCTCGACGTACCTTCAGGTACGCCTGCGTGGCTCCTCGCTGCCGCCTCGGTCTCCGCGCGAATGCAAATTGGTATTACAGGCTCTTCGTTGCACTTCACGACCTTGTGGTGACCCGCCGCGCTTACCCGCCGGCAAGCATCAGGCAACGGGGCGACTCCAGTATCTCAACCTCTTCCAAGCCTCTCTGAGCCTTCATGTGCATCATGGAGATCAATCCTTTGAAGCTCGTAATCTGCCAGCCGTTGACTATTCTCCATATGTCCTGGTTGCCCCAGTCCCACGTCTTGAGCTCATCCAGGGTGCAGTATCTTGTCTCCTCCGTTTCTCTGTAAACCACCTTCACCTTCATTTTCCAAATCTTTTCTAACTCCTCAGGGCTGAGGGTCCACTGACCCTCCTTTTCTTCAGTCTTCGCCATTTAGGAACCTCCTGTCATGATCTCTTGCAGGCCCGTTGTTGTTCCCCTCAAGCACATCGCCTGAGCTCCAGACTAGTAACGGCGGCCTGGCGCGAACACCTTCATAGACTCGTTCACTATACACTACCAGCAAACTCAACAAACATTATATCCCTGATAGAGCCACTAGTCAATGGGCTTCACCTGAAGGCCAAGACCTGCCATGACACTGTCCGCAGGGCTGCTCTGTCAGTCCTGCGGACAGTGTCGATCCGGGGCCCGAGACGTTCACTATACTGAACATAAGGCGCAACGAAGGTGGCCCCGACCCTCTATTTTCTTGTTGACATCTATTTTACAATAGAGGGATTATAGTGATCCTATCACGCTCTGGATGGGTTGAGGAGAGGTCCATGAAGCTATCCATGTCGATGTTCGTGTCAGCTTTGACTCTTGTGTTACTCGTGTCCGGGCAGGGTTATGGCGAGGAAGATGTCGCAAAGTTTCCCAGCAAGCCGATTATGTTCATTATGCCTGTTCCGCCCGGTGGCACAATCGAGCTTGGCTGCCGCCTGCTCACCAAAGAGGCAGAGAAGTACCTGAAGCAGCCCATCGTCATGATTAACAAGCCGGGAAGTGCGCTCACCGTGGGCACTGCTGCGGTGGCAAGCGCGAAGCCTGACGGTTACACCATCGGCTTCAGCGGTGGCCCCCCGCTGTTTCTGACGCCGCTGCTCGAGAAGGTGCCCTACGACCCTATAAAGGACATCAGGACCATCATTCAGATAGGAGCGCCCACTTTTGGAGTCTACGTGAAGGCCGATTCTCCCTTCAAGACCGTCAAGGACCTGATCGCATTCGCGAAACAGAACCCGAAGAAGTTGACCTATGGGACGACCGGCGTAAACAGCATGGGCCACCTGATGATGGAGCAGGTCGCCAAACGCGAGGCCGTGCAGATCACGCATATCCCCTTCAAGGGGACCCCTGAGGTGCAGACAGCGTTGCTCGGAGGTCATGTTCTCTTCGGATCGGGGGACTTCAGCCCGGCGCTCGTAGAAGCAAAGCAGATAAGGCTCGTCATGATGCTGAGGGAGGACCCGTCAATCGAGTACCCGGGCGTTCCTACCTTGAAGGAACTGTATGGCCTGCCCTATCCGATGTACATAAGCATTATCACCCAGAAAGCGGTACCCGATGCCATCGTCAGGAAACTGGAGGAGACATTCGCCAGGGCGATGAAAGAACCGGCCTACGTGAACGGGATGAAGGAACTGCACCTCTCCGTGTCATACCGTAGCGGAAAGGATGTCGACGCATACGTCGCTCAAAGCTATGGTTACTTCTCCAACCTCTTAAAGGAGATGGGGGTCATAAAGTAAGAAACCTGACGTAATGGGGGTCAGGCCTTGATCAGTGCACAACGCTAGCTTAATATTTTACATCTCCACGCGCTGAACCACGCCGTGGAGCTTTTCCGGGGGAAGGTCGTAAAACTGGACAAATGGAGGCGTCAGCCGCTTTACCACGGAGAAGAGCCTCCAGAACAGATTCTCAGTTGTGATCTCCTCGAGGCCATAAAATATCGTCTTTTCCTGGATGCCCGCATTTTTCAGAATCGATTCGATGTCAACGACTTCCATGTAGCCCATCTGGATCACAAACCTGCGAAGTCCTGGCCCAAGATCGGCCCTGAACTCGCCGGTTATCCCAAACGGGTCATCTCTCGTGACAACTGAAATAATTATATTATCCTCATAAATGATGTTGTTACGGAATATCGTATGGACAATATAGGGGGGCACTTTACCGGTGTCCCGGGCGAAAAACAGGGCAGTGCCCTTTATCTTTGAGAGCGCCCCATACAGCTCACCGTAGCTCTGCAAGAAGACATCCATGGTGAGAGGGCGCATCCTCCGGTGAAGCACCCGCTGGCCCCACGTATAGAGAAGAATGACGGCGAACGGGATACTGGCGATGATAAGGGACCAGTACCCTCCGTGGGGGATTTTATACGTGTTTGATAGCAGAAATATCAGATCGACAATGGTCACAAGGGCGGCGATACAAGCCTTGGCCTTCTGCTTCCGCAGATAAAAGATCCAGGTCATCATGATGCCGGTAAAAGTCATGGTCCCCGTGACTGCCAGACCATACGCGGCAGCAAGATTGCTTGACTCCCTGAAGCGGTACATCACGAATAGCACGGCCAGAAGGAGAAACCAATTGACGAATCCGATATATATCTGGGAGCGAAGCTCGGTCGAAGTGTATTCTACTTTGAACATCGGTAAAATACGCGTATTGATCCCCTGGTAGACAATTGAGAACATGCCGCTGATCATAGCCTGCGAAGCTATGATCGTCGCAAGAATACTCAAGACCAGAAAGGGCACGTACAGGATACGGGTCTCATGCAGCACCATGCCGAAGAGCGCATTTTGCTCCTGACGGGCGTGAAGAAGAAACGCCCCCTGGCCGAGGTAACAGAGGACAAGCGCTACAAACACAAAACACCAGGCCTGGATGATAGGCTTGCGCCGGAGATGGCCCATGTCGGCGTACAGGGCCTCACCGCCTGTCGCGCAGAGAATCACTTCCGAGAGCACGAAAAATCCGGCGAGGCCGTTGTGATACAAAAACCGCGTGGCATAATAGGGATTAATCGCCTTCCATACGACCGGGGTCTGGACCATCGACACTATACCGTAAAGCCCGATGGTCAGAAACCAGAGAAGCATGATCGGTCCGAACGCGACAGCCACTTTCTCGGTGCCTTTTCTTTGAATGGTGAAGAGGAGTATCGCGATTGCCGCCGCGATCAGGATAAGGACGGACTGCCCGATGTCCTCAAGACCGGGGATCAAGAGCATACCCTCAACAGCACTCAGTATGGAGATTGCCGGGGTAATAACGCCATCCCCTACGAGGAGCGAAATCCCCACGAAGGTGAGTATAGTGACGAAGACCATGGGTCTTGACTTCTTGAGAAGGGGCAACAGTATGCTCCTGAGCACAATGGTCCCACCTTCTCCTTTTTCGCCCAAGCTCATGGCGAGCCATGCATATTCCACGCTGACGAGAACGGTGAGAGTCCAGACAATGAGGGAAAGTACGCCGACCACATTTGCCTCGGTCGGTTCGAGCACAAGAAAGATTACCGCCAGAGTATAGATGGGGCTTGTGCCGATATCGCCAAAAACAAGCCCGAGAGATTTGATAATCCCCGTGGCCGTGCTTTTAAGACCGACTCCTGAAGCGTGTTTGTTGATGCTCGTCATCATCGTCCCGTAACGCATCATATTATCCTATGGCGCGACGGTTTTCCAGGCTATTCGGACAACCCCCAGGCCCCGGAAGTATAGTCCTTGCTTTTCGCGTGTAAGGGGTGTACAAATGTCATATGACGCGCGACGTTTCGACGAAACGTTTTCCGCCACCCACAGGACCGGTGCTTCTGTGGGTTCTTCTCTTATCGGTTGCGTTTTTCTTACCGATCCGGGTACTCGCCGACGCAAAAAGAGGTCACGAGCCGCGATGCCAGGAAGATGTGCCTCAAGGAACACGCTGATAAGATGAAACTATTGTCGGAAGAGTACACGAAAATCAGAAATAGGATGGGGTACCAGGACCAGGTTGAAATAGAACTTCAGAACTATTCTCACTGCCTGACGAACTGCCGGGAGCTGCTTCCTATCAAGTGAGCCTTCCTCACTTCAATTGTTTGATTATCATCGATGCCTTCGCATCGTCAATAACCGTGAGTTCGGTGGCGGTCAGTAATTCCCGGAGCCTCCGCACCTCTTCCTCGATCAGAATTGTCGGCAAGATACTATCTCGAATGTAAGCCCTCAGGAAGCAGGGCAGCAGAGTGTCAAGGCATGGCCCCACCAGCGCCTCGCCAGATAGCGTCCCCGTGCTGCTCTCAACTAAACTTCTTGACAGGTTTTAAAAAATAGGTGTAGCCTAGGACAAAAAACACCAGGAGGTATTATTATGACTGATCTTCAAGTGCTGATGGGGAAGTATGAGAAAACGATAACACAGCTTGAAGCCCAAATCGTAGAGGTCAGGCGCAAGATGGACATTGTAACGGAAGCTTCACTCTTGTTAGAGGAAGAAGGTCTGGCTTCCAATGCCGCCGGTGTGCAGGAATACTCCTCATGCTGCAATCTGTCCGGCACAGAAGAGCCCTTCATGCAGGGCAGGGGGTAACTATCCCGGCTGTGCCGGGTGCCGTTGCCGACTGCAGAAGATTTCGCGAAATTATCCGTAATAAGAGACTGACAATTTGGGGCGTTGTGAGGTGACGGCGAGGGCGCAGCGACGGCGCCCTCTGGAGGCTATATTTATCGGATTTTATTCTTTTTAGCCTTCGTAAACTGTCGTTGCGCCCAGCTTTTTGGCTTCCGCCATCTTCAGTGCCGCGTCCCTCTTTCTTACCGTGCTTTCTTTTCGAGAATCAATGTAATCAACAGCCTTCATATCACAGAACCTGACACACTGCGGATTACCATCGCACAGGTCGCATTTAAAGACCTTCTTCTCGGCGGGATTGAAGTTCATTGCACCAAAAGGACAAACGGCCACGCAGGATCTGCAGACAATGCATTTATCGTAGTCAACAGATACCTTGCCCTGGGCATCATCGCGCTCGATGGCTTTTACCGGACAGACATTCATGCAGGGCGCATCGACGCACTGCCGGCAGGTCATGGGAATGTAAAGGCCTTCCCATTCCCACTTCTCCACTTTTATCCGCGCCTTGCTGGGATTTGACACGCCTTCGTGAAACACGGAGCAGACGAGCTCACATCTCCTGCAGCCCGTGCATTTATCATGGTCGATCACCAGAACTCTTGCTTCCATTCAGTTCCTCCTTACCGGTTCCATCGCCCTACAGGCGGGGTTGCTCGGCATCAAGGGTATCAAGCCCAAGCCGGCTGAGTGTTTGCGGTGTAGGTATGCCGTCCTCATCGCACCCTTTATGTTGATAGAACTCTGCTCTCATCTTTTCGAATTTTACTCTATCGAGCGTGGCGCCGACAACATCGGGCGCGCCGAGCCTGCACGGTTCATCGAAGTAACGGTCAACGAGCATTTCACCCTTGAGCGGGTCGTCTTTCTTCATGCCTTCCCTGATGTTGAAGAGCCTCTCGATCAGGTTGCATCTCTCGGCCACGTCCCACATCTCCCTGGGTGTCATCTCAAGTCCGGTATTGTAGTAAAGCACCTTTGACCAGTCTTCGAAGTTCGGTAATGTTGCCCCCAGGAATGTCGTATGGTATTTGCACGTTCCAAGACAATCGACACCCATGAAGCAGGTCTCCTGCCAGAAAACCATCCAGGCCTTTCCGGCGTATTCCCTCTGGTCGGGACTCAACGGTCCATCGTAGGGAACCGGGCTGCCGTATATCCTTCTTAAGACCTGTTCCGGGAGATGGTAAAGGTCTATAGCCGGACGGCTTCTCAAGTGGTCGGATCCCCTCGAAGCCATCGCAGCATTCAAGGCGAGACCGGGGGTTGCTCTCTCATCCGAACCAAGATGATTCATGCCTTTGACGTGAATCATGTACTTGAGGGAATCCCTGCCGATCTTCTCGGCTGCTGCAAGGCCGCCCTCGGCCAAAACATCACCCAGCCACGTGTCCCTATTGCATATGTGGTGGATCATCTCGATGAGGGCCTCATCGTTGCCGAACCTCAAATCTATACCGCCGGTATCCTTGCTCGTGAGGATCCCTTTTTCATAAAGCTCCATCGCCCAGGAGATGAGACTGCCGATCTCCAGGTTATCAACGCCGTACTGGTTAACGAGGTGATTGCATATGAGAAGCGTTTCGGCTTTCGTGCATCCCGGCTCACCACAAAAAGCGTTCTGGGATGTATACTCCGGACCTTCATCGTATTTCCCCACCATGCCCAGCTTTTGAGATAACGGCCTGTCCGGGATTCTATATTTTGCGCGGCAATGGACCTGGCAGCCAAAACATGCCGCCATGTGGTACTTACCCACTGTTTGATTTGAGATCTCGTCGAGGCTCTCCGGCTCGATGTCGTCGCTGTACAGGAGCTGGTTCAGCTGGAAGTTGTTCGCTCTCACGCCACCCCACGCGTTTGCCGCGCCCCAGATAAAGGGGGTTCCAAGGGTGCCCATGGTCTGATTTACCTTTGCCCCGGTAATCATCTCGATATACTTCTTGTCAAATTCCAACGCCTCCATCGGATGGGCTATCTTGATGTCCATGGTGCCGCGGGCTGCTACCATCTTCAGGTTTTTTGAGCCCATGACCGAGCCGCCGCCGCCTCTTCCGTTCGCATTCTTGATGCCCGTCATCACGTTGCCGTATTTGACGCCCTTTTCAGCGGCCGGGCCGCAGACCGCGGATTTGATATCGGGGTCTCCCAGCTCTTCTCTTACCGCCCATTGGGCCTCTGTAACGGTTTTTCCCCAGACATTCTTTCCGTCCTTTATCTCCACCTCGCCATCGTGAACCCATATATAGACGGGCTTGTCAGCCTTGCCTTTCACTAAGATATGATCGAAGCCGGCCCACCTGAGTTCCGGGGCAAAAAATCCGCCCATATTCCCGCTTCCTAAGAGGCCGGTGAGAGGATTCTTGCACATGACATCAGTCCTGGAGCCCGCTGATGCAAGGGTGCCGCCCAGAGGACCCGCGCTGAATATGACTGCATTCTCGGGGCCCATAGGGTCGCAACCGGGCTTCACATATTTGTAGAGAAGATACGCGGCAAGTCCCCTACCGCCGAGGAATTTCTTCCTGACGTCCAGGGGAATCGGTTTTATTTCAATATTACCCGTTGTAAGATCTACTACAGCCAGTTTTCTATCTAAAGCCATGACCTATTTCTCCTCCTTCTTATCTGTCAGCGTATCCCACTTTGCGTTCGCCATTTTCAGGCTAGTTTCCCATACAGGACCTCTTACGCGGGGGAGGCCGGCCTTAACCCAGAATATCCGCCACTCTGAGCCGCACTTAGGACACTTTGCCATGGTTTGCCCCGGCTGCGGGGTAATTCTGGATGTGCAGCTGGGATTCATGCACCTGACCTGGCCGTACGTCCTTGTACTCCCAAGACTTTCTGCCGTAGATTTCTCGTCTATCATCTCACCTTCTCCTTTCGCTGGATAATGGTTCGTGGAATAGTAGCTGTAATCGAGTCCCCAATTATAGCATCTTAAGGTGTTCTCGTCTAGCTGGCTGGCGACCCCCGGACTCTCTCGCGCAGAAATCACCAACGCCCGAAACCGAGGCGCCGGCAAGCCACGCATTGTGAGGGTGATTGAGAGGATGGAACGGGAACGTCCGGCTTGCGGCTTATGGCTTCGTCGCCAGCCCCAAGGCCTTGCCCAGGGCTTCGAAGTCCATGTGCGTCTCCAGCAGGCGTTCGAAGTAGTCGACCTTCTTCTGCTGATGAAACCGGGCTTTGCCGAAAAAACCGTCAACTATCTCTATAGCCTTGAGCGTGTCATGACGGGTCAGGATAATCGGTACGCCCCGCTCCTCGGCCAGGCCGATAATCAGCGGGCTGGGCCGCAGGTTACCGGTGAGAATCAGGCACCGTGTAGACGTCTCCATAGCCGCGAGCTGAATGTCGGGACGGTCGCCGCCGGTGATCACCGCCTTGTTTATTCCCCGGCGAAAATGGGAGAGCGCGCTCTCCGCGCTCATCGCACCGACCATCAAGGTTTCTACCAGTTCGTCGCAAGCGTTCTCACAGCAGAGAACCTCGCCCTCCAGTTCCGCGACCAGCTCCCTGATGCTGACCGACAACAGCGCCTTCTCCCGGGGGATGACGGCATATACCGGCACCGCGCTGCGTCCCACGAACGGCTTCACCTTCTCCTGGATAAAACTGATGAGGTGTTTTGGCACGCTGTTTATGACGCTGCCCACCATCGATTCTCCCAGCCAGGTCCGCGCCGCGAGGAGGTCATCCACCACCTGCAGGATGTGGAGATAAGGAACCACAACGAGGGCGCGAGCCCTAAGCAGGCCGCACAGGCGGGGCGGGGCAAGGTTAATGATCCAACCCTCGCGCAGACTGGTGCCGCCTTCCAGGACCACCGCGTCTTTCCCCGCGGCGATGGCACGGTGGGCATTGAGCACGCGAGCCTCGATCTCCCGTGTATCCGGGCGCTCCAACACGGCCTTTGTCTCCTGGTCAGTCAGAAACAAGGGGACCATCATCTCCAGAGGATCGGTCTGGCCCAGGGCAGACTTGATGAAGACGGCATCCTCGTCCACGGCGTGATCTTCGAAAGCATGAGCCGTCGTGCTTATCGGCTTCATATATCCCGCGGTAAGCCCATTTCGCTGAAGCCAATGTATCAGGGCGATGCTCAGGGCCGTTTTGCCCGAGAATCTCTCCGTGGACATCACATAAATTGTTGTTGCCATTGCCGCCTCCTTGTACGCCTGGGATGGGTACACCGATCTCCGGTTTTCGCATACCTTGTGGCTACGTCATGCGAGCACCAGCCTCATATCGATACCCATGGCGCCCTTGCCTTCCTCGAACACGATCAAGGGGTTGATATCGAGTTCCACGATATCAGGAAAGTCGACGACCAGCTGAGACACTTTGAGCAACGTATCGGCAATCGCTGTCAGGTCTGATCTGGCCTCGCCGCGCACGCCCCGCAAAAGATTATAAGAGCGCATCTCCCGCATCATTTCCATGGCATCCTGGCGGGAGAAGGGGGCAATGCGAAAAGTAACGTCTTTGAGCGCCTCCACATAGATCCCGCCCAGCCCGAACATGACGAGCGGACCAAACTGCGGATCCCTGTTCATTCCTATGATTACCTCTCTGCCGCCATGTACCTGCTGCTGAACCAGGCAGCCCCATATTTCGGCGTCGGGCATGTAGCGCGTGGCACGAAAGGTAATGAGATCAAAAGAATCGCGGACATCAACCGCCGTCCGGACGTTCAACCTCACGCCGCCGATGTCTGTCTTGTGCAATATATCCGGGGAGGCGATCTTCATCACCACCGGGTAACCGATTTCATCCGCGAAGGCGACCGCTTCCTCCGCCGTTTTGCAGAGTTTTGCGGCAGGGACCGGGATTCGATAGGCTTCAAGGATTGTGCGCGCCTCGGCATCACCGATTTTGGCGCGGCCTTCCCGTCTCACCCTCTCAAAGGTCTCGACCACCTGTTGCGTGTCCAGATCGAGGACTTCGTACGGGAGGGCCGGCTCCTCTTGCCAGAGCCGCTGGTGCACCATGACCGCGAGGGCATCCACGGCCCGTTCGGGCGTCACGTAGTTCGGCACCCGGTAATCGGTAAGGATCTTCACCGCATTGCGGACGGAAGCCTCACCCATGAAGCAGGCGAGCACAGGGATTTGGCTCGGGTTTGTGGCGGATGCCACGGCCCGGGCGACATCATCGATCTGCGTGCTGAATTGCGGGGTGAGAATAACGATGAGTGTGCCCACATTCGGATCGGTGGCAACAACCTCGAGTGCCGACTTATACCGATCGGTCGTTGCGTCGCCAAGGAGATCGACCGGGTTGAGAACGCTGGCAGCGGGTGGAAGCGCCTTCTTCAGGGTTTCCATGGTTTCATTGCTGAAAGACGCAAGACTCAGGCCGGCCCGTTCGATGGCGTCGGTCGCCATGATTCCCGGTCCGCCTGCATTGGTAATGATCGCTACCTTATCGTTTCGGGGTAAAGGTTGACGTGCCAGTGCTATAGCAAAGTCAAATAACTCCCCCATCGAGCGGGCACGGATCACGCCTGCCTGTTTGAACGCAGCTTCATATGCGCGTTCGCTTCCCGCCAGCGCCCCTGTGTGGCTGCTTACCGCACGGGAACCGCTGCTCGTCACCCCCGCCTTAATGGCAACGATCGGCTTCTTCTTGGTTACCCGTCTCGCTACCTCGATGAAACGGGTCCCATCCGTGATACCCTCCAGATAGGCGAGGATCACATTCGCATCGGGAAGGTCCGCCCAGGCCTCCAAGAAATCTATCTCGTTGAGGTCCGCCTTGTTGCCAAGGCTGACGAAGTATGAAAAGCCGACGTCTTCAGCCACGGCAATGTCAAGAATAGAGGTGCAAAGAGCACCCGATTGGGACATAAAGGCAATCTTGCCGATGGGAGGTGTGTCTTTTGCAAAGGTTGCATTTATCGGCGTGAGCGTGTTGATCAGGCCCAGGCAGTTCGGGCCGAGGACGGGCATCCCATATCGCCCCGCGATGTCAGAAATGGCGTGTTCCGCCAGTAACCCTTCATGCCCGGTTTCGCGGAACCCCGCCGATATGACGATCGCAGACCGGACCCCCAGTTTACCGCACCTTTCCAGCGTATCGAGCACCAGCTTGCCGGGAATGACAATAACCGCGAGGTCGATCTCGCCCTTGATCGCATCCAGGTTCTTGTAACAGGGAAGCCCGAGGATCTCATCCTTTCCCGGGTTGACCGGATAGACTTTTCCCGCAAATCCGCTCTTGATGATATTGAAGAGGATCGCGTATCCGGGCTTATCCCGGCTCTCTGTTGCGCCAATCACCGCGACGGACTTTGGTGAAAACAGGGGATCGAGGTTACGAAAGATCATGGCGTTATTCCCTGTATCTTCCCGCGGTTGTCGGGAAGTGAGGTACCGCTACTTACTAAGTATACAGTCTGTACGGCATGTACGGCAAGGGGGTCTCGGGTTCTCAGCTCCATTTCATCACATCAGGGAAAGACCAGGCGAATGAACTTGCTAGGCAGGGGCCGGATGCCACAACGCTATGAAAGTGCGCCCGTGAGGGAAACGGCCGTCTTTGCTCCCCGGAGGGCCGACAGGTTCTCGATACCAGACTTATCCAATAGCCTCAATAGGCCTTGATTGATGTTCCTGGCAATATGCCAGCCCTCGAACCCGAAGCCTGTAACCATTTCGACTGTTGTAGCCCCTGCCGCAATGGCTTCGAACGCGTCTTCACCGGAGAAGATGCCCCCTGCTGCTTTGATAGGGCATTTGCCCTTTGTCATCTCAAAGACGTCTCTCACAATTTTAAGCATCTGGCCAAAGGCGGGTCTGCCCGTGAGGGTGCCCTGGCCAACCGATAGAGCATCGTGTTTCATGAGGGTCTTCGGAGTGATCGTAATTCCTTCCACTCGACAATCGATAAGGGCGCGAATCAAATCCAGTCGTTTTTGCCGTTCATCCTCGGAGATGTAGCCCGGCACTTTGACAAACACCGGTTTCTCTGTTCGTTTGGCAACCTCTTCAAGCAGGGTACGAGCTTGCCCGGGATCGAGAAAGCCACCTTCGTCCGCAACCCGGTTGGGACAAAAAAGGCTGATTTCGATAGCATTACCCAAAGGCTGAAGCACCTCCGTGCACCTCAAATACTCCGCAAACTCTTCTGCATTGAAATTGATAATAAGAGGTACGGTCCCTCCCTTGCGTCGTTTCAGTCGCATGGCCGCATAATCCAAACCCTTGCTGGGCAGGCCCATGCAGCTGAAAAGACCCTCTCCCTTCAGGTCGCGAATCATGCGCGGCCGCGGATTCCCAGGTCTCGCGCGACACATTACCGAGCCAACCACGATATATCCGAAACCGAGCCGTTGCAGGGAATCCGCCATCTCACAATCCTTGTCAAAGCCGGCACCCAACCCCACGGGGTTAGAGAGCCTGAGGCGACCCAGGTCTACCTGAAGCCGCCTGTCCTGTACAGACAAACTCTGCCTCGCAAAAACAGAACTCAGGCACGGATGGCGGAGCACTCTACCGGCAAGGTTGTGAGCAGTTTCAGGATCGAGCCTGAAGAGTAAGGGTCGCACCAAGCTTTTGTACGCATCCATAACAATATCTCTCGCAAAGCAAATCTTACAACTAACCGCCCAAGGCCCTTCCTTTATTGCATTCCAGGAACTCTTTGTCAACAGGAATTCCCCGTGGCGTACCGGGGAATCGGGTCGCTGTCCGGGCAGTCGGAAAAATCCGACTGGGATAGATTTCACGGTCGGAAAAATACGACTGATCAGGCGCTTGCGGGACGCATTTTGTAACCGGGGAAACGGTAATGGCCTTAAATACCTTATTTTACTACCCAAACATCGATTTCTCCGGACGCCCGATATATGGCATGGCTCATGCAATTACCCCTGTCATGAAGTCATTAACTAAACCAAACGGAGGTAGGGAAGAATGAAGAAGGCATTGATGTTTGTGTTCGCAGTTGTCATCGCTGTTGCTTTTGCAGCCACTGGCTTTGCCCAGGCACCGGCAGCGGCACCCGAGAAGCCGGCACCGGCGGCAGCACCTGAGAAGATGGAGAAGCCGGCGAAGGAGAAGAAGGCTCCGAAGAAGAAGGCCCCGAAGAAAGCGAAGAAAGACATGAATAAAGAAGCTCCGATGCCTGCACCAGCTCCGGCTCCAGCGGCACCCGCGAAGTAAGAATTCCAACTGTTAGGATGAAAAAGGGGGAGAATGACTCTCCCCCTTTTTTTGTAGATACGCCCCAACCAGTACCCCCGCCTAATCTCCCGTAAGGCAATTCCCCACGGAATCACCGGTCGGTTCACCAGCGACACGGGCCACGAACCACTCCCCCGCTCGCGCACAGCTCAAAGCTGCGAAACGAACGGGACCATACAGCTGGAGCGCATGTGGATGTTAGAGGTTGTGATTGCACGTTTTGTCAAACCATGGTAACACATAGTGCAGTATGATAGAAGAAAGGGCCAGGCCCAAAATACTCATCACCGGGCGACTCCCGGACGAGGTGCTGTACACGTTAAAGCAGCGCTTCGAGGTGGAGGCGAACCTCGAAGACCGGCCGATGGACAGGGAACGGGTTCTCCAGGCCATGGCTGACAAGGAGGGTTTCGTCTCCCTGGTTGGGGATTCCATCGACATAGAACTACTCGATAGTGCGCCCCGCCTGAGGATGATCGCCCAGATGGCGGTGGGCTACGACAATGTAGACTTAGCCGCCGCAACTGCCAGAGGCATTCCCGTTTCGAATACGCCTGATGTGCTCACCGACGCAACCGCTGATCTTACCTTCGCCCTGATTCTGGCGCTTTCGAGACGGATCGTTGAGCTCGACGGACGGGTGAGGCGGGGGGAGTTTAAGTTCTGGGCTCCAATGCTCTTCCTGGGACGCGACGTGACGGGCAAGACGCTCGGTATCGTGGGTTTTGGTCGTATTGGACAGGCTGTGGCCCAAAGAGCCAAGGGCTTCCGCATGCGGGTTCTTTACAGCGATCCGCACAAGATCGATACCGTGCATGAGCAGGAATTGAACGCAGGATACGTGGACCTCGGGCGCCTGCTGCATGAGGCCGACTTCGTCTGCGTCCACGTGTCGCTGAGCGAGGAAACACGCCATCTCATCGGCAAGGCCGAGCTGGCCCTCATGAAGCCGATGGCTTACCTGATCAATGCCGCGCGCGGGCCGGTGGTTGATGAAAAAGCCCTCGTTGAGGCCCTGCGGTCAGGGTCAATCGCAGGGGCCGGTCTCGACGTGTACGAAAACGAACCATCTCTGGAGCAGGGACTGGTGGAACTGGAGAATGTCGTGCTTTTGCCCCACGTGGGAAGCGCCACCCTGGAGACTCGCGTCAAAATGGCTTCCCTGGCGGCTGAGAATCTCCGCGCCGGGCTCGAGGGCGGGGTCCCGCCGAACCTGCTCAACCCCGAAGTACTCCCCCACCGCCGCACCTGATTGCCAGCTTGTATTCGGAATATAGCTTCGTTGCCTGCGCCCTGTCTCACTGCGACGTACTTTAAGTACGCCTCCGTTCGTCATGGCTTGAGCGCCTCGCTCTATTCTCGAATACAAGCTGGCAATCATCCGGGCCTGTCGAAGGCTTCTTGGCTGACAAGTAAAGCATCCAGGAGTTGCTCGAGAAATCTTATGGGGCGCTTTCTTTTCCCTGGAGAAAGTTTGCCCTGACCAGCGGGGGCGGGCCAGGGCAAACAGTTTAGTCGACTTCTGCGGTTCTATTTCTCTATAAATACCTTGTGTTTTTCCAGGATGGGCCGCCACTCCTTGTGCTTCCTCAGGTTATTGAGATCAGGGTCCTTCCTTAGAGAATCGTAATCGTTGAAGCCCTTGGTCAGAGCTGCATCCAGCTCATCGAGGCCATAATCGACATTGCCCATCAGTGAGTGGACGCAGGCCAGATTGTAACGGATAGAGGCGCTGTCCGGCTTCAGATCCTTTGCCTTCTTCAGGTCGTCCAGGGCTTTATTATACTTCTTCTGCATCATGTAAGCCCCTGCTCTCCCGGAGTAAGCCTCGGCATAGTTCGGGTCCTTGTTGGTTGCGTTGGTGAATTCAGTGATCGCATTCTCGATGTTCTCGTTGAAAACAGCAGGCGAGTTCGCATTTTTGGCTATGCTGACATAGCTCATAGCCTGCTTGAGGTTGGCTTTTGCTTCCGGGCTTGGCTCGCCTGACGCTGCAGGCTTTGCCGGCTCTCCCTTCGGCGGCTCGGGCGGTGCCGGAGCAGGTGCCGGAGCAGGTGCGGGCGCCGGCGCCGGTTGCGGAGCCGGCTGCTGTTGGCATGCGAGGATGCCTGTCAAGACAAAGATAACGGTAAGTAATGCGATGGCGAGCTTTTTTGTCATAAATCTTCCTCCTTATGCGGTATTAGCGTTTCTGTGGCACAACGCGCATGTTCCAGTCCTGGTTTGTGGCCATTGCCTGCGGAGTCTGCTCAGCGTCCTTCTCCTGCTTCACCCTTTGCTCGACGAGCGGCTTCGAATATTGGAAGGCGTCCTTGACCGACCCCTGATAGCGGTTGAGGCCATCGACAAAGTAATAGGTAAAGACACTGTTCCGGAGTTGGTCCGACTCCCACGACTTCTGGCCGGCGCTTGAGGCGCTGATCAGTACCCTTCCATACGCTTCCTCGGAATCAAGGCTTTTGGCGGCTGACGCCTTCGGCTTTGGCGCGTCCTCGAACACGATATCCTTAGCTCCGAGGAGCCTCTTGCCGGTCTCTTGTGAGACCCCGTAACCCTCATCCTCATCCCCGACGCCGAGGGATTTCCCGCCTGGGGGCAGGAATCCAGGGATTGCCCGGTAAGCCCCGTTGCTGTAACAGGTGTCGAGAACCATGACAAGGCGCCTTGCCTTCAGATTTTCTACAAAATCCTTGAGCACGCTTTCCGAAAGGGCAGTCTGCCACACACGTTCACGAGGTTTTACCTCGGTATCGTACGTGACGATATAAACCCCGCCGAACTTGTCCGGTGGCGTACCGTGGCTCGACATGTAGACCACCACCAGGTCGTCTTCCCCGGCAGAATTCTTTATTGCGGTCAAGTAGCGGACGATATTCTCTTTCGTGGCGTTTTGGTCCCCGAGAAAATAGACGCTATTCTTTGGGAACGCGGCCCGCTCCACGAGGAAGCTGTAGAAGCTCGATGCATCTCTTACCGAGTACTGAAGGGAATTTATGCCGTTCTTAAACTTACCCACACCGACTACGAGGGCATACCTGTTCCTTACGGGTCCGATCGGCGCATCCCCTTTTACCTGCGGCTTGAGAACTGCGGCCCTGCTGAAGAGCCCTCCGAGCTTCTTCTCCCATTCCTTTACCTTAACGTTCTCGGGGGTCACGGGTGACACCCATTTGACCCCTACCACTGTCTGAGCGAGCGAGAAGGCGGTGTCGACCTGTCTATCGTCGGCATACTCGCCCTTCAGCTCAATCCGTCCGTACTGGTCGAGTTCCACGTACCCTTTTGCAATCTGACTTTTCGTAAACATACCCATAATCTCATTGATATGGGCAGTGGTCACCGGCGTAGCCGCGGAAAACAGCGAGCCTGCCGTAAAAAGCAGCATCGCAGCAGCAAACAGCAGAGCGGTGTATCTTGAGCGTACTTTTCGCATAGCAAACTCCTTCAAAACTGAGTCGCCTTTTACCTGTAATAGCATGAAGGGGCAGACGCTACCTCGGTACTGTTCATTGCCGTACCCTTTTTGACCGTCAGATCCTTCTCTACCATATCCTCTTTTCCTGCGGATGCAACCTTAAACCCGACCTTGTACTTTCCTTCCGGAACATCCTTGGGAAGGTCGAAATTGCCGTCTGCCTTCCGGAGCCCCGGCTTGGCCGTGATCTCCTGGTCCACCTGGCCGAGGTCAGTCCACTGCTTCTTGGACGGGTCGAAGTATTTCACCTGTCTGCTCTCGGTAACCTTCATCTCCTTGGCCCCATCCGGCGCCATAACATAGTACGAACCGTTCAAATTCGTCGAGCCGCCCGGTTGCACTGCGTCCGGGCTGACGGAGAAATTCTGTATCTTTGTCACGGTGCCCTGGGACGGGTTGTATTTGGCCTGCTGGGTCGCGTCCTGGTAAGACCCCACCGGCTGGCTCTTCAGGGTGGAGTAAAGGGAGAGGCATTTGCCCCAGGCTAACGCGAAGCCGATGGCTCCGCCTGCTGCTGCCCCGATCCCTGCACCCGTCCAGTTGCCCCCGATAAGACCGCCGACAAGGGCACCACCTATGGCGCCGACCCCGGTATACATGACCATACACTTGTTTCTTGCTGCTACCCTTTCCTGCTCAGTGGTAATCGTGTTGGGGTCCGTCAGCACGGAGGCGCAGGATGCGCACATGAAAACAACGATCAGACATAAGATAACCGCTCTCGGATGGCTAAATTTCATAGGTACCTCCTACCTGTGGCTCAGCTTGACTTCGAGGGTCAGTATGCCGCCTTCTTCGATGGCGGAAACAGGGACTACGCCGTAATTATCCCCATTTGCCGACTCAACTACGATGTCTTTCGTCCCCTTGGCAGAAGGTTTCCAGCCGCCCCTGGGCGACACAACCGCGTAACTCGTCTTCATCGTGTCTTCCATCACGATATCTTTGGCCCCTTCTATATTGGCAAGCATCATAGGAGGAGGCGGGGGAAAGCCGCTGCTTGCGTCGGCCGTGGGGCCGGGAGGAGGCGGAGGAAGATTATTCGGAGGAGGTGGCGGCAAGGTGCCCGATGAAGGCGGCGGAGGCAGTGTGCCGTAGTTCGGTGGCGGAGGTGGGGGTACTTCTTGGCGGTTGCCGGCATCGGCCACAACAGGCCCCTGGCCACCCATAGGATTTGGATTAGCTGAGAGCATAATCAGTACTTTTTCCGTACCTGGTTGCCCAACGAAACGGAAGTTGGTGTTCCTCGGGATTTCATACATAGTACGTGCTTCGACGTAATCGTTGAAAAGCACGTTCGTGTTGCCTGTGGGGCCGATGTTGAGGATGGTCAGATATCCTTGCCTGTTGGACCTGACAATCAGCCTTACCCTATCCCCGGACCTGAACGTATGGCTCTTTGGAACGATCGCAAAGTCACCGTTCGGTTTGAGGAGGGCCAGCTTATAAGAGAGCCCTACGAATTTCTCCTGCCTGGGTGCTTGGGCTACAGCGGTGGCGGACGCGGGGCCACCCGACGACATTCTGACAGATGTACCTTCACCGCTGTCAAAAAGTGCTTTGGCTCCCTTGGCCATTCCTGCTGTTGCCGTCATGGGAAGCAGGAGAATCAGTGCCAGAGCCGATAAGAGCGCGATACCTTTGATGCAGTTTTTGTTCATAGAAAGTACCTCCCTTCATACTGGATAGTTTGTAACTATGCGTGACCGGCTTCAATGCCCAGTCTTTGTGCCAGAGTTCTATTCAATTGTCGTGCCAGGGCGCGAAATGACAGCCTGTTGCTCTAACGAGTTTCGCGCCTTCCAACCTGCGATCCGCAAACAGGCTTCAGCTGTCAAAAGGTTCTCTCAAAGCTACCACTACACGCTACCCATTTCAAGCGGAAACGACGAATCTTGCCTCAAACTTCTCCAAACCTCTTCCGGCCGATCCCGGACCCGTCTTACCGCAGTCCTGTCGCCACGGTCAGTTTATCAAACGGATTAGTGTCGTCAAAGATGACAACGGGGACGCGATTCGGATTGCCCGGCTCACCGTCCCACCGCTTTGTCGCCATCACCTGCCCGTCCCGCCCGGCCTTGAACGTGACCGTGCCATTGGGCGCCATCTGCACGCTGACCTTGCGCTTTTCTCCTGGGGCGAGCCGGTTCGACGGGCTAAAGGTCTCGCCCTCTGTGAAGATGTGCGCGTTCATTTTTGAGCTGTTGGTGAGCTCCGCCATGACAGAAGTCTTACCCTGAGGTGCGCTTCCTGTCCCAGTGCTTGTACCCGTGGATGATGCACCTCCGCCCCTTGCTGCCTGCCACGTGCCCGTCGGGTTACCATACTGGTTTTTGGCATTCCAGGTTCCAGTTGCCTGTACGCCCTGGATACGGCCCGCTATGCTGCCTGTAAATGCATAACCGCTTATATCGCCCTTCAAGGCACCCTGTACCTCTCCTGTCGCTTTGCTGACCGTGCCGGTCCATGAGCCATTGAAGCGGTCTCCCTGGTAGGTTCCATTGATCGTGCCGGTAGCCCTGTCGCCTGCGACGGTGATCTGGATAGTGCCAGAAGCTGCACCCGATATGGGGCCGCTGTACGTGCCGTCAAGCGAGAGTCCCGGCTGTACAGGCGAAACTACCGACTGCGATGTACCTGTCGTCGCGTTGCTTCCCACGGGCTTGTCTGTCCCTGCCTGCGTCCTCTTCGCCCACCACGTATACTTGGTGGAACTATTCTCTTGCGTAAAAGTCCCTTCCATCCTCTCGGCAGAAAGCGCGCCCGAGTAACGTTGCGTTGCACCGGAAATGGGCCTCGTAAACTCCATCCTTCCCGTACTGGAACTATAGGAGACATTCGTGAGCTGTTCCCATCTCTGATGTGCATCGAGCCAGATGCGGCCGCTCCATCCGCTGCCACTTCGCTGTAACTCCATTTTTCCTTTGTAGTTATTGAAGCTGACCTCCCACGTTCCATCGACTGGTCCGGATGCTGGCGGTACCGGTTGCGTCACAACCGGTGTCTGCTGTTTCTTCATTTCCGCCTCAATCTTTGCTATATGCTCCACCAGTACTGGGTCAGGCCAGTATTTGAGGCTCTCCTTGTATTTGCCTATGGCTTCTTGCAACTTTCCCTGGCTCTGCAATGACGCGCCTTCACTTCTGAGCTTTTCTGCCTGTGTTTTCCTTGCTTCCAGATCCTGCACGTATTTCACGCGGTCAGGGCTCGATGAGTATTTCAAGCTTTCTTTGAACTTTGCCAACGCCTCGGACGGGTTACCCTGGTTTAAGACGTCCGTCCCTTCCTTCCAGAGCTTGTCGGCCGTGTTTTTCTGCTCGTTATCTTTTGCTGTCTTGGCCTCGAGTGCCTTGATATGATCTGCCAATAAAGAGTCAGGCCACAGCTGGAGGCTTTGATTGTATTTTGCCACCGCGTCCTGCAGACGGTTCTGCTGCTGAAGCTGGGCGCCCTGGTCCCGAAGTGTCTGGGCTTGGGCGCGCCTGCCCTCCAGGTCCTGGACGTACTTCGTTCTCGTCGCATCCTGCCAGTAGGCAAGGGATTCCTTGAACTTTGCGAGCGCGTCAGCCGGTCGTCCCTGGTTGAAGAGCGCCGTGCCATCCTGCCATAATTTGTCCGCACTGACCTTCTTGTCGTTTTCTTTGGTCACCTGCGCCCGGAGCATTTTGACGTGTTCCTCCAGCGCTTTGTCGGGGACAAGTTTCAAGCTCTGTTCGTAGCTTGTAATCGCTTCCGCGACTTTCCCCTGCTTCTGCTGTGTCTCGCCCTGGGCGCGCCAGGTCTTAGCCCCGTTGATCCGGTTGGTCAGCTCCTGGATTTTCACCTGGAGCTGCATACGATCCGTCTGCGGGACCGACACATGGTAAGATGCGTAGGCCTTCTGATAGGCGGCCAGCGCATCGACAATCCGTCCTTCGCGCTCCAGCGCCTCACCGTCGGCACGGTATTTACTGACGATGCGCCCCTGTTTGTCCGACTCGACCGCGTATATGGTCTGGTTGAGGATAGCCACATCCGGCGGGCTGTACAGCTTCAGACTCTCCTTGTATTTGTCCAGTCCTTTTGAGAATTTGTCCTGGCTCGCCTCAAACGACTGCTCCGACCTCGCCTCCTTTATCAACTGGTCGCCCTCGGTCCGGACCTTCTTCGACAAGCGCACGTTTTCCAGGTATTTCTTGCGGCCGTCCAGCGCGGTCTTGAGCTCTTTGATACGCTGCTCTACTTTCGCATCCGGGATGTACTTGAGGCTTGCCGTATAATTCTCGATAGCTTTCTCAAGGAAGGACTGCATCTGGCCCTCGATGTTCTCCCCCCATGAGTTTGGGTTGGCCCGTACGTAGGATTCCTGCGAGAGAAAGCTGTTTTCGGCGCTCCGGCCTGCGGTGAGGTACTTCTGCCCTTCGGCGGTGCGGGTATTGTCCGCCTTGGTCTGTCCGAGCCGTGCCTCGATCGCGGTACGGTACTCCTTGATCTTCCCGTTGGGCGGTTGCAGCGCCGCTGCCTCATCCACGGTTTTGAGGGCCCGCTCGAGCACATCGCCGGGCGGCACGGGCGTCTGCTCTGCGGCGTAGCGGAGGGCGGACATCAATTCGTCGAGCCGCTTCTGCTTCGCAGTGGCCTCAGCCTGAAGCTTGCCGTAATAGTTGGGCTCCGGGTCGATCATGGCCCAGAGGTTGTTCGAGTTCTGGAACCCCTCCTCGAAGGCTTTGCAGGCGCCCGCGTAGTCGTAGCTTTTCAGCTTCTCCTCGCCCGATTTGAGGATTTTCCGCTTCTGTTCCTTCTCCGTCTCCCACCGCCGCGCCCAGTTCTCGTCCTGGGTGAGCTGGGCGCTCCAGTAGCTGTCGGGTTGTGCCTCCGCCCGCGCCTTCTTCACCAGCTCCAGGCTCTTCGCAAACTCCTTCCTCTCGTTCGCCATGTGGACAGCCCCGGCCGCCTCCTTGATCCTGCCCTCCCACTTCGACCAGGCTTCGGACAGGGTCGAGTCCATTTTCTGGGCAGGGGGATAGTAGGAGTACTTGTTCTTGATGGGGATAAGCGCTGTCTGTGCCTCGGGGAATTTTGCCCCGTCAATCAGCTTCTTCACCTCACCAAGCGCCGTGTCCGTCGCCCGTTTCTCCGCCTTGACGAACTCGATATACTTTGCCGCATCGGCGTTCTTAGGGTTGGTTGCGACTGCCGCGGTGGCGGAGGCAATGGCATCGTCCAGCTTGCCCAGGTGCACCTCCTGCTTCGCCTTGTCGAGCTGCCGGTTGGAGTCATCGACCTTTTTCGTGTAGGCCGCCTTCCGCGTGGCGACAAAGGCATCGGCCTCGACCACGGGCTGGTACTTGGGATGGAGCTGCTTGGCCTCGTTGATCAGCCGCTCCGCCTCGACAAAATTCTCCTGCTCGGCGAACGCCCGGCTCTTCTGCGCCTTGTCCGTCACGGCCGCCTGTTCCGATCTGAGCCGCGCCGCATACGACGAGGCCTCGGTGTTTTTAGCATCGAGTTTCGCCGCCTCGTCCGCCAGCGCCACGGCCTCGGCGAGCCTGCCCTGGCCCGCGGCCTCCTTTGCCTTGCCAAGCCGCTCGCGGGCGGCAAGGACCGTGCGGCCATAGATATCCTTCTGCTCCTTCAACAGCTTCTCCGCATCCGTCACCGGTTGATACTTCGGATGCAGGTTCCTCGCAACATTCAGCTCCTTTTCCGCCTCGTCGAACCGTGACGCCTTGATGAGCTGGTTCGTTTTTTCGACCTGCGCGGCCACCGTCTGCTTCTCCGCTTTCCACTTCTTTTCCAGGTTGACTGCCTCGGTAAGTGCAGGGTCGAGCTTAATCGCCTCGCCGGCCTGATTGATGCCCTCATCGAGCCTGCCGGCCCCGACCGACTCCTTTGCCTTTACGAGGAGCGCAGCGGCTTCCTGCTTCTTCTTCGAAGCGGCGCCGTCGTCACCGGTCTTCACCTCCGTGGCGGTCGATTTTCCGTCCGGGTCAAAGGACCGCTTCAGGCTGACCACCGTCTGGTCCGACCGGGCCGCCCGCACCTCGACCTCGACGGGGATGGACTGCCGGTCGGCGACCTTGAACCGTATCTTCTCCGGGAGTACCTCTTCCCTGTTCGACGTGGGGGGCGTGAGCCAGACATAGCGGACGAGCGATGTATCGAAGTAGGCACCCCACTTCACCTCTGCCGTCACCTCCTTGCCCGTCACCTGCGAGGAGGGGTCGAACTCGATCTTCACGTCAGGGGCATTGACCATCACGTCGACCGGGTCGGAGCTGTTCACCGTTTCGGAGACCTCGCCTTTCTTGGCCATGATCTCTGCCCAAACTTTTACCTTGTCCATGCGGTCGAAGGTAACGGTTGTCTTTCCGTCCGACGTCTCTTCCGGCTTGAAGGAGACTGTTGGCGACGACTGCCACCGCACGTAGTTGCCCTGTTCCACGGGGACCCGGAGGTCCAGCCAGGTGCCGAAGAGCACTTTGTCCTTCAACCCCTCGACCAGGACCGGCGGCTTGTCGACCGCAATCGTGACGCTCCCCTGTGCGGTCTGCCCCTTCCCGTCCTTTACCTCCACCCGCACGCCCCTGCTGGTGGGGCTCGCCACGAAGCGCGCCGACGGGCCGTCACCCTGCGCCGGCTCAGCCCAGGTAAACCGGTAGACAGGCGTGCCGCCCTGTGCGACCGCATTCACGTTTACCGTCTCTCCCGAGGCCACACTGGTGCGATCCGGGATGAGCATGACGCTCAGTTTTTCCTCCGCGGGCGCACCCTCGTCCTTGCACTTCGTGTCTTTGCCGACCACCCGGCAGTTGACCTCGACCCTCTGGGACCCTGATGCTGCCGGGCCGCTCACGCCTTCGCCAAACACATTGACGCTGAAATCGTAGGTCCCCGCATCCAGCGGCGTGTAACTGGCCGTTGCCCCCTGGCCGATCGACCGGCCTGTCTGGGTTGTCTCAAAAGAATCGTCATCCGGAGAAAATATTACCCCGCCCCGGCCCATAAACCATACGGGAGGCTTGAGCTTCGCCTTGATCCTTTCCTCCGCGACCACTTCAACGCTTAGATTGATGGGATTCCCGAGCACGATCTCCTTGGGGCCCGAGACCTTCAGCTCGATTTTTGCATCCTTCACCGAGGGCTCGATCGTGATCTTGTGGGTCGCCTCGGCGAGCTTGGCCCGCTTGATCTCCTTCACCTTCCACGTGTCAGAAGCGTCGTAGATCTCCACCTTGATCGTGTACGTACCCGGCTGTCCGTATTCGAAGGTCTGGAATCGATCGTCGCTGCGTCCCGCTCCGGAGAAGCCCCCCTC
>JADGQN010000433.1 GCA_017881765.1 Syntrophobacterales bacterium
GTCCACCACAGCCTCTAAGAAAGCGAGTTCAAGACGTGTATTGCGCGTATAATCATGTTCTGTCGGGTAAGGGGGCGACGTTATCACGAAATCAGGGTTTGGAATGAAATGACCGTTGCGAAAGATCGATAAATCCCTTGCGTCTCCTTCGAAGATATGAGAGGGAGTCTTTATTTGTGTTTCCGAGGCAGAGTTCAAATCGCCTAGCATTTTCTCGACAAGCTCTTGAAATACCGAAAAAGCGCATGGAATACTTTGCCTTGGGTGGCAATATAATTCAGGGCCAAACCGGATATTTGAGACACCCTTAACTGTTTGAATCAGGGCAAGCATAAAGAGATCTTTATAATGAGCAGCCATATCATCCCGAAGGATGGCTTGCTTCATAGCCAAGAGCCGGGCTAAGGGATCGACATTTATCCAACCCCGATCAAGCATTCCGAATTTTTCCAGATATTGATATGTTGGATCGCCCTCAAGGGCGGTTTTTCGTAGATCCTCAGGCGATGACAAGGATTTCCGAAGTGTACCTACCACGCGATTGTAAACGCGTCTTGCCTGCCTTAAAACCTTGATGCTTGTGGCTGCAATGATGGCAGAATCCAAATTCCATGTTGTTTTTACCCGCGACGCAAGAATAGCCACAGGGTTAGCGTCGGTTCCGATTGATCCGATCGTGCGAGCCTTGCACTCCACATTTGTCGTTCCGGTACCACAAAACGGATCGAACACTACGGATGTACCCTTAACCCCGAGGTCTTCAATCAAAGTTGAAATTAGACTTGGAGGGGCTCCAAATACTGACTTGTACCAGTTATGGATTTCACCGTTTAACATTTCTGTATATTGCTACCTTCGATCTATTCTCTTTGCCGATGTGGACCGTATAGCATTATAGCGCCTATCTCTGAAATTAAATAGTAAATATCAAAGTGACCAGTAGTCCGGCTAATCGGGGACTGACAGGTGTGAGAACCGGGCATTGACAAGTCCGGAAACGATTGGAGACAGCTACTGTCACCAATTGCGTTGCCCGTGGCGATTTCAACGGAGATGGAGTGGAAGATATATTGTTGAGAAAGGACGATTTTCTAAAAGGTGGTTCCTGCGCCGCCACCAGCCTGCTTCTCCTTACACGCTTCAAAGAAGGTGCTGTTTTGAAGGCGCTCAAGGAGATCCTTCACTAACCTCAAGCCCGGCGTCGTACAAATCCACACCCATAAATGCGGAGGTATCGTTCCGTCGAGAGAGAGGTATGCGCGCGGTACACTGGGCATGGCTTTTGCAACAAGTATGGGATTATAACGCCCTAAATATCGAGAGGATTTGATGCTGTTCCGCGTTCGGCGAAAAGGAAACGTCGAGGTCAGCGTAGCATAGACATGATTGAGAGAGAACGGCCGGATGATGCGCTGAAACGAAGCGAGAAGGCAGCCCTCCAGCTGGCCCAGGAAATGGGCGTCATGGCCGAGATCGGGCGCATCATCAGCTCCAGCCTGGATATCGAAGAGGTATACGAAGGTTTTGCCGAGGAGGTACGTAAGCTAATTCCTTTTGACCGGATTCTGGTCAACCTTATTAACCTGCATGAAGGCACCCTCCTCATGGCCTATACCTCCGGAATAGAGGTAGAGGGAAGAAGGAAGGGTGCTGTCTTGCTCATCAAGGGGGCCGTCACCGAGGAAATGTTACGCACAAGGGCGCCGATGCTTTTTCAACCGGAGTCTGTCGACGAGGTACACGATCGGTTCCCCGGAATGGTTCCCGGTTTCGAAGCGGGACTGCGCTCGTGGCTGTCCGTACTCTTGATCGCCCGGGGCGAGGAGATCGGGAGTTTGACCTTGTGGTCGAGACAGGCGAAGGCGTTTAAGAACCGGGATGTCAGGCTGGCGCAGGGCGTTGCAAGCCAGATTGCCGGTGCTATCGCTAATGCCCAGCTTTTCCGCGAGCGCAAACAGGCAGAGGAGGCGCTCAAGTATAGGATAGGCTTTGAAGACCTCGTGACCTCCATATCGACCAGATTTATCAATCTGGCATCGCATGAGATTGGCGTGGGAATCAACAGTGCATTGGAAAGGCTCGGGAAGTTCGCTGGTGTTGACCGCAGTTATGTGTTTACGTTTTCCGACGATGGACGGGAGATGAGTAATACCCACGAATGGTGCGCTCCGGGGATAGAACCATGTATCCGGAGACTTCAGAAGATGCCCGTCGATAGCCTGCCCTGGTTCTATCAAACAATGAAGAATTTTGATGTCTTTCACATCCCCGACGTTTCTAAGCTCCCTCCGGAAGCACACGCCGAGAAGTTGGAATTCGAAGATGAAAGGATTCAATCCCTCGTTGTTGTTCCCATGGTTGCACAGAGGTCGTTAACCGGCTTTGTTGGTTTTGATTCAGTCAGAAAAAAGAAGTCGTGGCCCGAAGATATAATAACGCTTTTAAAAATAGTGGGCGAGATCATCGTTAATGCACTGGGCAGGAAAAGGGCAGAAGAGACATTGATGCAGAGTGAGGCAAAGTACCGCAACATCTTTGAAAATGCGGTTGAGGGTATCTTCCAGAGCACGCCCGATGGACGATACCTGAGTGTCAACCCGGCTTTTGCCCGAATGTATGGATATGAATCGCCCCAGGAAGTATTGGCGGCAATTACAGACTCAGCGTACCAGTTGTATGTTGACCATGAGGCCCGGAGGAAGTTTCGCGGCGCCATTGAGGAGCACGGGTATGTTGAAGGCTACGAGACCGAATGTTACCGCAAAGACGGGAGAAGGATCCCGGTTTCGATGTGAACGCGCGCGTGGTGCGCGATGCCGAAGGAAAAGTGCTCTATTATGAGGGCACAGTAGAGGATATCACCAAACGCAAGCGGGCGGAGGAAAAGATCAAGGCATCGCTGCAGGAGAAAGAGGTGCTGCTGAAGGAAATCCACCACCGTGTGAAGAATAACCTCCAGATTGTTTCAAGCTTGCTTTACCTGCAGGCAAGACGAACAGAACATCCCGGGGCTGTCGAGGCGCTCAAGGAAAGCCAGAGCCGCGTTAGGTCCATGGCCCTCATCCATGAAAGGCTCTATCAATCACCTAACCTCGCCAGCGTTGACATGGGTGAGTATACGAGGAACCTTGTGTTCGATCTCCAGGGTTCTCACAGACCCGAGGACAGTTCCGTTCGGCTCACGGTCAATGTTAGAGAGATACCCCTTGGCATCACCGAGGCAATACCCTGCGGTCTCATCATCAATGAACTCGTCTCAAACTCGTTGAAACATGCCTTTCCAGAGGGCAGGAAGGGGGAGGTCGTGATCCAGCTCACACGGGCGGATACAGGCCCCTTTACACTCCAGGTAAGCGACAACGGCATCGGTCTCCCGGAGCACATGGACTTCCGGAAATCGCCATCTCTCGGACTGACCCTGATAAACTCACTCGTCGAGCAGCTCGGCGGCACCATCGACCTTGACAGACGAGAGGGAACAGCCTTCACGATCACCTTCGAATGATCGAGGGTGCGGCCACGCACACCTGTTCTAGCGGCATTTTTTGAATCACTGCGGATGCATTCCCCGCGGCTTGCCGCGTGTGCCGTCATTCCTTCCAGGATGCTGCGCTATCGCTATCCGGCGGAAGCCGGAATCTAGAAACCGGCCTGGATGCCGGATCAAGTCCGGCATGACGTAGAATACCCTGCTGCGGCGAGGTAGTTTATCTCGCTTCGTATTCGCAGTGAGCGGATACCGACCGCGCGGACAAAGACCACCGAATCAACAGACTGGACTTACGTGGCAGGGCATGATAATTAATTGCCTTGGGAAATTGCGTGGCTTCACAAAGAGCAACCGCACCCCGGGCAAAAAAATAGACCTATAAAGAAAAGGAGACGGTAGAGCATGGCACTCAGATACGAAGAAGTAGCGACTGACGTAAGGAAACTGCTCGACAAGGTGCTTATCGACCATTTCGGCGAGCTGAAGAATGCGAAGATCATAGCCCTGTTTGACCTGAAAAAACGTATGTCAGGCGGTCAAATCGTTCTCGGCCGCATCGTGAAGACCAACGATCTTCTGCGGCATCTCTCCAGAGAAGATGCGGGCTCCGC
>JADGQN010000434.1 GCA_017881765.1 Syntrophobacterales bacterium
ACGAGCGCCTTCTTGTCGGGATCGTAGGTGACTACCCCCAGGATAGGGCTCGCCTGAATGAGTCTTCTCAATCCCGAATGAAGTTCTTCATAGGCGGCTTCATCCGGTTTGACTCCCGGAGTTCTGAAGGCAGCGGGAAATCGGGTGCCTAACAGGCCGATCTTCTTTCTGAGCAGCTCTTCCTCCGACAGGGACAGGTACTGATAGTTTTCCTGAATAAAGCTATCGGTTATGGGGTATCGTATATTCGCGAGTGATTCCAGGAGACTCTTGTCGTCAACGAGCACTATTTCATAGTTCTGCATATTGTGCGGTGTGGGCGCCCAGCGCGCCGCCTCCAGAATCTGCCTCAGGTCCTGCTTCGCTATCATGCGTCCGGTATCGTAAGGACCCTTTACCGATTGCCTTTCCCGGATGAGCTTTAGCATATCCTCCATCAAATCCTCCTCGCTATGCAGCGTGATCGCTGTTTGCCGCAGTTACGGCATCTCCTTCGCGACGAAGTCCAGCCCCAGATCGTGGAGCTTCTGTGGCGAAGGGACGCCATCCGCGGTCCACCCCCTCAACGCATAATACCGGTCCAGGAATTGGTTGAGGTGCCTGATCATCTGTCCCTCGCCCGGTGCTCCCTTCGTGTGAAGAGGCTCTTCCAGGATCCGTCGCGGGAGTGTGTCGTCAGCCCGCCTGAAGCCATTGCGCACATTGAAAGCCCGTTCCATATTGACAATTCTCTCTCCCGCTGCCTGCAGGTAACCGGGTTCGGCGATCCGGTCAATGCCCGTAGCGGCAACGAGCAGCTTGTCCAGGAGCACGGGAATCCAACCCCAGAGCGCGGCAAAGGAACAGCAGATACCTACTTCGCGCATGGCTCTGCCGTTCTGGTTAAAAATAACAATATCAGCGTTTTCTTCTTCGGCAAAACGATCCACTTGTCTCGGGATGGGACTGCCGAAGACTTCCTGCGGGGCGTAGCCATATCCGTGGCTCGCGCCTATGTTGCTCGTCGCGTAGTTAAAGCCCAGGCACTTTGCTCCTCTAGGCTCATAGGCAGGCGGCTCCATCCCCTTCACATGGATGGCATAGGATTCAGCCCCTTTGCCGATCATGGTTGCAGCCCGCATCACACCTTCAGCCAGCACGTCGCCGAAACCTTCACGCCGGCCTATTTTTTTGATCAGCTCTATCATCGCCGCATGGTTGCCGTACGTAAGTTCGAGGCCGTCCGTATCCCGGCTGGTGAGAATGCCCTTTTCATACAGCTCGTAAGCAAAGCCAATCGAATTGCCCGTAGTGATAGTGTCCATACCGAAATCGTCGCACAACTGGTCAGCCGCTATGGTAGCCTCAATGCTTGTATTGTCCATCGGGCCGCTGAAAGCCCAAATCGACTCATATTCCGGGCCCTCGCTCTGCGCACCGGCGTACGCACCGTTTGGCACATGATGTATCTTGCCGCATCGGGAGGAGCAGCTGTAACAGCCGAAGTTACCCACCCTGAGTTTACGGTATTCGTCTCCGGATAATTTTTCGAAACCATCCTGCTGCCCATACCGAAAATTCCTGACTGGGTACATCCCGAGCGGATTGGTAAGATCCTGTGTCGTGGTAGTGCCCACGTCCGTATGGTGATGATAGCCTTTGCTGGCCTGCATCAACTTGATCTGCTCTTTGACCAGCTCTTTATAGGTCGCCGGATCGTGAAGCTGCACATTTCTGCGGGTAGTGATCGCAATGGCCTTGAGGTGCTTAGAGCCCATTACTGTTCCCGTGCCGCAGCGGGAGGCGGTCCTCCGGGCAGAGGCAATTGATGCATATCGCACCAGTTTCTCGCCGGCCGGACCAATGCAGGCTGCACGAGTATCCGTACCGTGGCGCTCAGTCAGCCAGCCTTGAGTCTCCGCAGTATCTTTTCCCCACAGCTCATCCGCATTTCTAATATCACAGCCGTCGCTCGATAGATGTACATAAACAGGCCGTTCAGCCTTGCCTTCAACCATTATGAAATCATACCCGGAGAATCGCAGCCAGGCCCCGAAGTCCGCCCCGCAGACGGAGCGGGCGAAGGCCCCGGTCGAGGGGCTCCGTGTACAGACCATCCATCTGGAGACTGCTTGAGCGTTTGTCCCCGCCAGAGGTCCGGCAACGAAGAGCAGTTTATTCTGTTCGCTCAGGGGATCAATACCCGGCATGAGATCCCGATAGAGGTAGTAGATCCCGAATCCGCTCCCGCCTATAAAATCGGTTGCAACCTGTTCCTCAATGGGTTCCTCCCGTACCGCCCCGGTCGATAGATTTATCTTGAGACCTTTTCTCGCAATTCCTGTCATCTTCATCCTCCCGATTGAGCGTGTTATAAAATGTCGGATTTCCCCATATAGTCGAGACTGGTGGGCTGATCAAAAATGCCCGGATGCTAGGCGCTCGAAGCCCGGAGGAATGAGGCGTACTGAAATGTACGCCGCAGTGACGAAGGGCGATGGCAACGCCGCAGACGAGCGTTTTTCATCAGCCCACCCGGTCAGCCGCCGACGATAAGATATAACATGGAAATGGTATCACCTTCATATACCGGTCTGGCGAATTCTTCCGGGAATGCGCTGACGCCGTTAACATAGATCTCAATGTGCCCGAGCAGACTGCCGCTCTTACCGAAGAGCAAATGTCCGGTGCGGGGGAATTGTTTGACAAAATCATCGAGGCACTCACCGACGGTGTTTCCGCTGACTTCCACTTGCGCAACACCGCCGGTGAATTGCTCCAGAAAGGCAGGAACGTTAAACGTGATACTTCCGTTCAATACTACTTGCCGCCCGACAGCAAGGTCTTCAGCCTTGGCGTCACATCCGGGAATCTCTTCATCTGAGAAGCCCACGTGGATTCGTATGCCGTGTCCACAAGCCACTTAGCCACATCAGGCGACAGACTGTAGATTTCCACCTTTGCGTCCCTCAGCTTCTGCATGCCTTTTACCTTGTCCTCAGTCCATATTTCGGCATTCACCTTCTCTGAGTAAGCCATGGCATCGGTGATCGCCTGCTGCAAATCCTTCGGCAGTTTATTCCAGGAATTCAGATTCATCATGATAAGTCCGGAACTCTGGAAATATCCGGGCAGGGCAAAGTATTTCGTTACCGCCTGGCAACCTGAAGATACCCAGTTCGTCAACGTTGAGCTCGAGATACCGTCGACCGTGTTACGTTCCATGGCCGTATAGTAATCAGTCATTTGGAGGTTGACGGGCGCGGCGCCCCATCCCTCGGTGACAGCACGGGCTGCCGTAGCCGTTCCGATTCTGAGTTTCTTGAAGTCTTCCTGTTTTTCAACCTTCTTGTTGAGAAACAGGTTGAAGAACTGGAGATCGGCAGCCGGGGTAAGCCTTCCCATATAGTGGAGCCCGCCTTTGTTACAGAGCTGGTCCATATAGGCATAGGTGCCATTTTTTCGCTCTTCATCCACCGATATCCTGCTGAGCATCGTCGCTCCAACGCCGGGCGCTACCGTCTCCGCAACTCCGGAGAGGTTAATCGAAAAATCAATAATACCGCTCTGTGTCGCCTTGGGTAAGTCCGCCGTCGCAAAGGTTTCAGGGCCGCCACGGAACTTGAACGCCAGTCTTCCTTTGGATAATTCAACGGCCTTTGCCACAAATCCCTTATTGAAACCCAGTATTTCGGGGTGAGACCCGGGTATGAAAGCTCCGAAGTTGAGGGTAATCGGTTCTACTTTTGGCGCTGGCTGCTGCGCCATAGCCTGCCGAGCATGGACCGCAACTACGGCGAAGAGGAAACATCCCAAAACAATCAGGATACGGCCTATTCTCTTAGATGAATTCTTTCTGTTCATTTTTCCCTCCCTTCGCTATGTTGACCACCTGTTCCGCAGGCAGTTACTCTCATGTATCTGCTCATGCCTCTAGGCACTCTCCTATTCTAGCCATAACGTTCCTCACAGCGACAGGGGCTGCAGTAACCACATGATACGTGGATGGTAACCAGGTGTCAACGAAGAAAGATCCGGGTGTAAGAAAGATCCGGGCATGAGATGGCCCTCGCGCCCCCGGTCACTTAACCAGCCGGTCATACTCTTCCGGGTTC
>JADGQN010000095.1 GCA_017881765.1 Syntrophobacterales bacterium
TCCGGGCTTGTTATGGCAAGGAGGGGGTCTCCCTTTTGTACCCTGTCCCCGACCTGAACAAATATTTTATTGACCGCGCCCGGAAGGTACGAGAGTATCCTTGCCGTTCCCTCAAGGCCCGGCTGGACGCTTCCTGTTGCTTCGATATAGGCCTGCACCTCTTGCGAGGTCACCTTGTAGGTTTTGATTTCCTCTGGCTCGTTCTTTGTTGCCTGACCGGGCCGGTTGCAGCCCAGGCCCGTGAGCAGAAACAGTATCAGAACGAATGATGCGATCATTCGTTTGGTCATTTGGTGTCTCCGGGTTTTGCTTGTCCTGAAGCTTGTCCTATACTCTGTCCTGTAACCTGTCCCGCAATTTGTCCCGTATAAATGGTTAGCAGATCCTTGTTGAGGGCTGACTGGGCGAGCGTTTGGTTATATTTTGAAATGAAATCTCTATAGGTCTTCCGCGTGTCAAGCAGCTCCAGGGTTGTTATACCCCCGAGAGCAAACGCTTGCTCGCTTTTTTGCAAAAGCTCTACCATCTCGGCTTTTCTGTTCCGGTACGTGTCGAATATGGTAAGGCCCGATGAGTAATTGTTGAGAGCCTGTCGTATATCTGTCTGAATCTGTCGTCTTACCTTCTCGATCTGGACTCTTATCTGATTATATTCCGCATCTCTTTTTAAAATCTCACCTTGGTTCCTGTAGAATAGGGGGATACTCATGCTAAGGCCGGCGCCGCGGCCTGGCTCCAGCTTCGTCCCGAGGCCTTCGTACTCCACGCCGACGGAGAGGTCGGGTATCCGCTGTGCCCTGGCAAGCTTCCGGCTGGCCTCCATCGACTGCATCTGTCGCTGCAAAGCGAGAAGATCAAACCTGTTGCCGTATGCGGTCTCAACGAGACTATCCTCCTTGTACTCGGGGAAATCCTCTTTGACCTGGTCCTTCAGCGGTCTATAATTGCCAGCGCCACCGAGCAGCAAATCGAAGAGTTCGAGGTCGTTCCGGTACTGATTACTAAACGTCGTAAGACCATTCTCCAAGTCTATTCTGGCAAGTTTCAGTTTTGTGTAATCGATGAGCGAAAGGAAGCCGGCGTTGTGCCTTTTTTCCCCTATGCCAAGCACCCTGTCAAATCTTTTCAGCTCATCAGTGGCCAGATCTATGTTCAGTCCGTCTAGAACCAGATTGTAATAGTTCGTGTAAAAGCCGATCAGTAAGATTCGGATGGTATCTTTATGGCTCAGCCTTGAAGCCTCCAGGCCTTCGGTCGCCGATTTTATCCGGTAACCCCTCTTACCTCCGAGTTCGATGAGCTGATCGAGCCGGTATACCTGTGCGGTATTGTCTGTTCTCGCGTAACCCGTCGTATACCCGGTGTAATTGACTGAAATATTGGGGTTGGGGATGATCTTTGCTGCCGCGAGATCGCCGTAAGCCTTATCTATTTCGTACTTGTTTATCAGGATGTCGTAGTTGTTCTTATAGAATAGATCGAGGGCTTGGTCCAGCGTCACCTCTTGGGCGCCCGCATAAGCACTGCAACAAAAAAGTATCGCCGCGACAAGGAGCGTCGCCATCTTGAGCGGCGCAATCTTTGTTCTCATCTTTTACTTCCTCTCAATTGGCTCGACATCTCAATGGAGTCTGCAAATATCATGCACAAATGCAGGGGAGGTGAGGCGGATGCTGTCGAGACATGACGCACGTGATGACACTAACCTTCCCGAACCCATTGCCCTTATTAGTCTTCTGACTGCGAGCACCGCGACTGTTTGCGCAAATAGTACCACACCTCTTCTGACCCTTACAATAGAAACCGTTCCGCTACCAGAGCCGGTCAGTCACGATCCTGATGCCCATGCCGTAATATGCTGAATAGCGGGGTTCCCCCCAAAGGCCTGTGCCTCCGGTCATGTCAAGCTGCAGGTTGCCATTGAAGATATACCGAAACCCAGTTTGAAAGGCACCACCGACATCGCCAGCGTAAGGGTCATTCTGAAAGATTTCAAAAATGGCGTTGAAGCCCCCCTTCACCCGCACCTGCGTGCCCAAACCCCAGGTAGCTACCGTGTGAGGATTCGTGGTGGTAAATCCCAGATTCCCATGGATCTGCACGCGATCCGCGTCACCGAGCGACTCAGTCACCGCAATGTAGATAAACTCTCTTGCCGTGTCAGGCTTGAATGTTTGAGAACCCCAGGGCGGAAAGCCACCGACAACGACCGCCAGTCCCGGAGTTGCATTAGGCTTCACCGCAAAAAACAGATACTTGGCCTGTATGAGCGGTCCCTGCACTGAGAAGACGCGTGGGTCACCCCTCCCATGCGGAAAACCATCCACCCACGCCGCGGTCAGCTCGAGATTCTCCGTCGGGCCGAAAGCGAAAAGGTTCAGATTCGCGACAACGTTCTTGTCGGCTTTCACGGAGCTTTCGAGCTGTCCCACGTGGTAACCCACCACTCGCGCATCATCCGTCACAAATGGGCGGACCGCCGCGGCAGGCCGCGCTGCGATAAACACAATACATGTGAATAAGATAAGCGCAAAGAGGCCAGGAAGGTTTGACGGCGACGGCTTCGGATTCATCGGCCTCTCCAGCCTATGGCCCCGTGCCTGGTGTTTCCACGGTGCGCTCGCCGAAGGGCGTCATAACGCGGACCGGCTCAGGAATCGGCCCCGTGGGCTGTTGCCCTTGAGGAAGTGGTACCGGCTGAGGTCCGCTTGTGTTCGGGCCATCCGGCGGCGGGTTGGTCGCTCCCGGAGGAGGAGAAATCCCGGGAGGCATGCCGGGGGTTGCAGAAGCTGGCCCAGTCTGACCTGGGGCCATGCCCGGAGGAGCTCCGCCCGGGCCTCCCGGCATGCCGGGAAACGGGGGAACAGGGCCGCCTGCTGGGACAGGGCTCGGGAGGCCCGGCTGATAGTTAGGTCTCTGTGGATCCGGCTGTCCGGTTTCGGGTGGACCGACCCTCGTGGGGAAACCCTCCTGCCCTTGCCCCGATAGTGCCTGCGGGGTGCCCGGCTGTGGGCGCCCTGCTTGCCTTGCTGCGGCGCCGGGCATACCAGCAGGAGCCGGACCGGGTCCGGCTGGAACGGGTCCGGCGGAGGCCGGTTCATTCCGGATGGAGCGCTCAATCTTGTTCATAACGACGAGGAGGGGCTTGGCTGATTCTTCAGGACGCACGAGCACGTAATTGTATCCCCGCATGATCCTGCTGAGTGCTTCCTCGAGGGTCAAATTGGAAAACTGCACGGTAATGCGCTCCTGAGAAGGAACAGTTCCCCTGATCTCCAGGGGGACATTTTTCGCCAGGATGCTCAACACTTCGTTGAGCGGCACATCTGCCACCTGCAGAGTGACCCTCCTCTCGTCATTGACTTTGATGTCCTGAAGTTCGCCGGCGATGCCCTCCGGAGGGAGAAGACCGCACAACATGATGATCAGAAGGAAACGTACTGCCTTGGGCAAGAGAAGCGCATGCATCTCGGCAACTATCGTAAGCCGACACCCTGCAGAAGTCAAGCAAGGTTTCACTGCCGACCACCACCTACGGTGGCTTAAGGACCATCAGGCCTAAGGCCTGATTCGAGGACCGGGCTTCGCCCTTGAGGTACGCTGCGCTTGAGGCAGTTGCCTCAAGTCGCCAGAGGCGACGCTCCTTGAGGAAACGGAGTTTCCGGTCCTCAAGGCTCTTCGGAGCCGGTCCTTGAGCGCCAGCGGTCGGGTGGGTACCCGTGTACACGCGAATGCGAGTTGGTATAAGATAGAGGATGCTTTCTATTGTTATAATAACCCGCAACACGCAGGAATTGCTCGCGGGCCTTCTCGCCTCGATACGGCAGGATACATCCCTGCGGCCTTTTCTCAGGGAAATTGTCGTCGTGGATAACGCGTCGAGCGATGGCACGAGCCAACTGGTCAAGGAGACTTTTCCCGAGGTCCTTTACCTGAACAACCTTGAGAACAGGGGCTTCGCGGCAGCCGCTAACCAGGGCAGTGCACTGGCAACGGGCGATTTCTTTCTCTTTCTCAATTCTGATACGCGCCTCCTCCCCGGGGAAGTAGAGAAGGTGCTCTCTTTCATGAAGGATGATGCAACCGTAGGTATTGCCGGCCCGCAGCTCGTCTACGAGGACATGAGGCCGCAGCGCTCCTTTGCCAATGCTCCGTCGCTCCTCCTTGAGACAGTGCCATTCCTCTCGATGGCGCTTGCGTTCCCGGCAAAATATGGGGCGAGGCGAGCTACTTCTTCTCCCCCGAGAGATGTCGCTTCCGTCATCGGGGCAGCCATGTTCGTCAGGGCGCACGCGATGCGCGTCCTGGAAGGTTTTGACGAAGGGTTTTTCTTTTTCCTTGAAGAGACCGACTTCTGTGTGCGCGCCAAACAGAGCGGCTACAGGGTACTTTTTTTTCCGTCTGCCAAAGTGATACATCTACAGGGAAAAACGGTCAAACAGACATGGGCCAAGGGCCGGATCGAGTACGCCATCTCTTTGTACAGGTTCATAAGAAAATATCACTCTGACGCATACTACAGGGCGTTCGTCCTGATCAGGGTCGTGAAGAGTCTCGTTTTCCTGCTCGTGGCAACGCTTCTTCCGTTCTTACTCCTTAGCGAGTCAACGAGAAGGAAATACAGTTATTATAGCCAGCTGCTCCGCTGGCACGCAAGAGGACTTCCTGACGACGCCGGGCTGCGTTCTAGTTCTCTAAAATAAAAAGTACGTCGAGGGTTACCCTGTACTCTACAATTTTTCCGTCCTCAACCTTGGCGCGCATGTCTTTCACTTTGATGCCGGTGATCCCCCGCAACGTCTTTGCTGCTCGCCTGAATCCGACGGTGATCGCATCATCGAAGCTCTTCGGCGAGCCGGCAACAATCTCAGTCACTCTTGCCACTCTTCCATCAGGCATGTCTCCTCCATCATGACTTTTTTTACACAGTAGCAGCTTAGGTCCGCCATGTCAACTCTTCCGAAAAACTGTTCCGAAAAAGAAAGTATTCTTGCTTGACAATCCGTGAACCAATCTGATATTGGACAGTATCATGATAGACGTTCGGGGGCTCATCAAGCGTTACGGCAGCAATGCCGTCGTGAACAATATCAGCTTCTCCGTTGCGGAAGGTGAGATATTCGGACTGCTCGGGCCGAATGGTGCGGGCAAGACAACGGTCATTTCAATCCTCGCCACGCTACTTCACCCAGACGGCGGAGCGGTCTCCATCAGCGGATATGACGTTACGCGCCAGGCGAACCGGGTAAAGCCCATGATCGGTTTCGTGCCCCAGGATCTGGCCCTCTATCCGACGTTGAGCGCCTTTGATAACCTCTCATTCTTTGCCCGCATTTACGGCTTCAAGGGGAAAGCCCTTAGCGACAAGGTCGAATCAAGCCTGGATATGGTCGATTTGAGAAACCGGGCGCACGATGCAGTACAAACCTTCTCAGGCGGCATGAAGCGGCGCCTCAATATTGCCGCCGGGCTCATCCACGACCCGCGTGTGCTCTTCCTCGATGAGCCGACAGTAGCGGTCGATCCCCAGTCAAGAAACTTTATTTTCGAACACGTGGAGAAGCTGAAGCGGGCCGGCATGACTATCCTTTACACCACCCATTACATGGAAGAGGCGGAACGGCTCTGCGACAGGGTGGCGATCATGGACCACGGCGAGATACTGGCCCTCGATACACCAAAGAAGCTGATAGGCCTTCTCGCGAGCGGGTTGATCCGCGTGAAGCTGCCTTCCGACAAAGTCCCTGTCGTAGCCGCGGGCGCCCGGGACCTGCCCCATGTCCGTGAAGCATCGTCCCAGGATGACGTGGTGAAAATAGTTACCGACGATCCTCTCTCCACGTTGCCCGCTCTGATCAGGCTGTGTGATGCCCGGTCCGCGGCCATGCTCTCGCTGGAGATGCTGGAGCCGAATCTCGAGACCGTCTTTCTCCATCTCACAGGAAAGAGGCTCCGCGAATGAAAGGCCCGTCCATGCTCAACCAGATTTGCGCTCTGACCATAAAGGATCTCAGGATATTCGTTAAGGATCCCGCGGCCCTGATCCTTACCTTTCTCCAGCCTTTAATGTTCATTCTCATCATGAGCTACGCCTTGAGCGGCCTTTACGGGGGCGGCGATCGCCCGATCCGGTTCCTTATCGTCAATCAGGATCAAGGTCGGCAGGCAGCAGCGGTTATCAAGGATATGCAAACGATAAAATCGTTCGCCCTGGAGACGACCTGGAAAGATGCGCCTTTGAGCCGTCAGAGCGCGGAGCGGCTCATCATTGAAGGCAAGAGGAACCTTGCGGTGATCTTTCCCGCTGATTTTTCGGCAGCCCTGGAGCAGGGCCCCGGAATGCAGGAGAGAAGGACCGCGAAAGTGATCGTCATCGCTGATCCGGCCCTTTCCAGCCAGTTTGTCGACCCCATCATGGGCACGTTGAACGGATTTATAGAGCGCAGGTCTTTCATGGCGATGGTGCCCAAAGGGATCGACTACCTCTATGAAGCATCGTCTCCCGTCAAGCCTCGCAATGACCGGGATGCATTTAAAGCACAGGCGGAGCGGGCAATGGAGGGCGGTCTGTCCGGCAAAGAGAATAAGCCGGTAACCCTGGAACAGGTATCACCTCCGGGCATGCATGTGGAAAAAAGGCCGAACGCCTTCCAGCAGAATGTTCCGGGTTACACTATTTACGGCATCTTCTGGATTGTCAGCTTACTCGCCGGCTCCGTGCTGCGGGAGAAGAGGGAGGGGACCTTCAGGCGCCTTCTTATCGCGCCCATGGGCCGGGCGGTGATGCTCATCGGAAAACTGCTGCCCTTCTATATGATCAATCTCATGCAGTTGATCTTCATTTTCGCCCTGTCGAAGCTGCTTTTCGGCATGACGTTCGGCCATTCCGTGGCGGGTGTCGTTGCGGTGAGTCTCGCGGTTTCGGCTTGTGCTACAGGACTCGGGATCTTCGTGGCAGCCGTGGCCCGCACCGAAGCGCAGTTGGGTGGGCTGACCGTGCTGCTCCTTCTCGGCCTCTCTGCCCTCGGGGGCTGTTTTGTGCCCCGTTTCGTCATGCCCTCCTGGCTGAAGGCCGTTGGGCTCGCAACTCCTCACGCATGGGCCTTGGATGCGTACCAGGATCTGCTCGTGCGCGGCTACGGGTTCGCGGAAGTCCTGCCCAAGGTTGGCGTACTAGCCGCCTTTGCGGTTCTTTTCTTCGTCATAGGAGTATGGAGGTTTCGGTTTGAATAGAGGCAGGGCCAATGCTATAAGCGTCCTACAAGAATACATATAAACAGTTTGTGGTTCTATTGTATTACACTATATTAACAATTAATGTATTAGTAGTTTTTTATTGTCACACATTAAAAATAGGGTTCTGCATTGGCGGAGGATCTCATCTTCATAAGGAACGTCTTTCATCATCTGTCTGGCAGGACTCTTGCCTATCTCGGGCTCGCCGTTGGGGCGGCCAGTCGATGGTAACGGAACCCTCTAGCCTTGATCGGGTTCACTTTTCCGGTCGCACGCCAGCTCATTCTCCTCATTCCGATACAGGACGCAGCAGCGGGAGAGCTCTTCTCTGAGTCGAGTCCGAGCACGGTGTAGCCTTATTTTTGTTGCCGACAGAGTCAGGCCGAGGACCTCGGCGATTTCGCTATCCTTGAAACCCTCCAGATCGCTCAGCACGATCGCGGTGCGGTAGTTATCAGGCAACCGGAGGATCACGTCGCGAACGCAACTGCTCATCTCCTCCCGGATCGCCTGTTGTTCGACGCTCAGCCTTTTCCGTCCCGCCCACACGTCGACATCTTCGATGCCCACTATGGACTCAACGCGTGCCGGGTCTTGACTCGTTTCCCTGAGGGATGGGCTGCGCAGCTTATCGAACGCCGTGTTGGTCGCGATCTTGTAAACCCACGTATGGAGTTGTGCTTCTCCGCGAAAGCCTTCGAGCGCCCGGCCGACTTTCACAAACGTCTCCTGGGCAAGATCTTCGGCCTCGGCCTCCCCGACGAGGCGCGTCAGGTACCGGACGATCTTTGCATGAAAGCTCGTATAGATCACGTCAAATCGTGGCCTGTCCATCTGCCCCTCTTGAACTATTATAACCGCTTAAGTACCTTTCTGGCCACATCCTCTGCGTGGACCTTTATTTGGGCTTCCGCCATCTCATCGATTCCGAAAAGGCTGCGATCAAAATCATACAAGGTGTCGGCGATGATGACGTCGGGTTTGAGCTCAGGGATTACCCCCTTCATCATACGCGACGCGCATTCGATGAAGCAACCCTCCAGGGCCACGACCCTATTCCCGTTCCTCGCGAGGCCTCTCTGTCCTGTGTCCTTCGTAAATGCACCACCCAGGCAGAGCCGGACCGTCTTATCGGGTGCGAGACTATGACAGAGCAGGTTCGCTGCCTGTCTCGCTATTTCGCCGCGAAGACATGCTCCCTCGCAGCACATCACCACGACCGGCTTTGCTGCCTGGGCCTTAGCGTAGTCTTCGCACATGGGGCAGACATTTCTCGTTTTCTCTATCTTCACCGTTTCGTAATCAGCGGGCCCTCCGGCACTTTCCTGCTTGCCGCAGCATCTGGCGTCATCCATCGTTGTCAGCTCCTTTCATTCTTCAGGCTTGCAGGAAAAGTCGCTTCCCGCAGGTTAGGTCGTCGACTGGACTCCGGTAATTCTGACCGTGCCCTGCTGGGCCATTCTGTAAATGACGGACAGGGTGGCTCTTTCGGAAAGTTTCAAGGTGGTTGCTATTTGAGATGCACTCATCGGTCCTTCTTTTCTCAACAACTGGAGAGCATCTTTTTCTACACGCTGCAGCCATTCGTCGAACAGCTCTTCTACACCGATGTTCTCCGGTGTTTGATCAAATGGGACGGCACCTGCCGCCGGACCTGATGGTCCTCATCTCTTTGCCATGGCTTCAAAGATGCGTCCGGACATGTTAACGTTCCTCCCTGCGTGAGCCCGTCCCCTCTGCTTCAGTGCCCCGGGGAGGCCTGCCATTTTCGCTGGTACCTTTCCAGCCATTGTCGCGCGGTGAGCAACATCCGAAATGGCCTCCGAAGAATCTCCTCATGCAGAAGAACATCACCACTAAGCAGACGAGGAACATGATCGGAAATATCAACCACATTACTGCAAATGGTGAGTTGCACCAGAACCACATAACCTTTCCTCCTTTTCCTGATTCGACGATCTGAGGCGAACGGTCAGGTTCGTCGGTTTAGCTGTGTAGACGAGATCAGGGCCGGAAAGGATACAGATGCTGAGAAAAATAGTTGATGTAAGTTGACCTGTGGGCCTTTTAGCAAATGGTGTCAGGCCTACGCGGAAAGCGATCCAGGTAATCATGGCAGGTGTTCTTGTGCATCTAACCGCATCGAAGTTACCTGACTTAACAGTAGGAACCATCGTTTTTATATTTGTCGGGCGAGGCGCATACAGAATCCTGCAATTGCGGAAATAGTCTCTCCCTTTTCTCCAGTAATCATCACCGCCATATCGATGACCCAGAGCCACTCTCAGGCAAACGTTCGGAACGTGGCTCGCACAGAATGGCGCGGATATTTACGCCATTGCGCGGTACATGGGCCACCATGACCTAGGAGCCTGTCGAAGAATTCCCTTTCGAAATAGCTGCTTCCCACTTTCGCATACGTTTCACACTTCTAATGACCATCTGTGACAGAAATAGGTCCGACATCGGCTTCCGTTTCCCACTTTTGACGATGAAAAATCCCAAATGGCTATTTCTCCGACAGGCTCCTAGGATCAACGAAGGGGCACACACCATTATGTAGAAGAGTCTAAGCGCGGGCATTGAGTGTATATAAAAGATTACCAGGAAATTGAACAGCATAGTTGAAGAGAGCGTGGAGAATGCACTACAGTTTCACTGCATTTTTGTGGTATGCTTTCATAAACTGTTGCGCCCGTAGCTCAGATGGATAGAGCGTTGGCCTCCGGAGCCAAAGGCCCCGCGTTCGAATCGCGGCGGGCGCGCTTAAATTCCCCAGTAAAATCGGCAGGGTTTGAAGCGCGGGTAATTGAAGACATTTACTTAACCAGGGCGATTGTGCCCAAAATGTGCCCATTCTGTGTCTGTGTGACTTTTTTAAGCTTTTCATGGGCCTTTGCTAGCCTTTCAGAGGCTTGCCGTAGGTCCGTTTCGCTCACTATGTTGTAGCGCTCAAAGATCGTGCGCGTTTTGTGACCGCTGATCTTCATTGCTACCCCTTCCGGAGTTCCTGTCCTGACAAGGTTTCTTATGGCCGTTCTGCGGTTGTCGTGAAAGATCTTGTGATTTCTGCTGAACAGACTACCTTTGCATTTGGTGCACGCGATCTCTTCCCATTTGTTGTCTTTGCCTTCTCGGATTGATACAACGTGTCTCTCTATTTTCCACCGCTGATCTACTTCAAGTTCTACCTCATTGCCGCAGGTTCGACATTTGAAAGCCGGTCTGAATCCACACACTTTCAGTGCCGTATCCCATGCTTTTCTGAAATCACCTATCGGCTTCCCTTCCTTATGGAATACATAGCGGCACTTTGGATAGGCTTGAAGGGTGTTGGTGTACTGCTCATGCAGCACTTGATGGAACTCCCCGGCAAGGAATATCTCTCTTGGGTCATCGTTCTTTGTTGTCCCCGCCGAAAGCGCAATCTTTTTTTCGAACATGTTTAGCTTATCCCATGTGAGAGAAAGAAGTTCGCCCTTCCGTATGCCCGTGAAGTATGACGTTACGAAAAGCGGCCTTAGATAGTCCGGCAACGCATTTTTCATCGCTTCATACTCCTGGTGCTCGAAAAAGCCCTTTCTGACGTTGTCCTCTTTGAGCTTTGGTATATGAGGAATACGGATGATCTTTGGTGGCGTACATTCAGCCGCAAGGGAGAACATCCTTTTCAGCGCCCCCAGTTCCCGGTTGAGGGTCGCGTTTTCGGCTCCCTGCTTCTGTCTCAAGGCGATGTACTTATTTACAGTGGAAGTGTCGATACTGGCGGCCCGGTAATCTCTAAAGAAGTCCTCTAAATGACGGGCGCTAATATCCGCCCGGAAATACGATTTAAGCCCGTTCACTTCGTAATAGGTGAGGTAGTCTTTTGCCAATTCTTTGAACGTGGTCTTTTCAGCGTTCAGGCCAGGAAATTTACCCTCTACAATCTGGCCTTCTCTCAACCTGAGTAGTCTCTTTGCTGCCGTTTGCTTGTCTGAATGGCTGCTTTCCCTGTAGGGCTTGCCGTTGCGGTAGTATTTGATCCAGAGCGTGTTACCTCTTTGATAGATGCTTCCCATGGCTTTTCTCCTTTTTCGTTTTTGTGTCCCTTGCCTTCCTTTCACCCCCCTTTTTGCATTCCAGTTTCCCAAGGGCGAGATGCAGGAATGATGGAATATGCCTGTCACCCGTCTCCCATCGGCCTACCGTGAGCTTAATAACGCCCAGGGCATCAGCAAGCCTCTGTTGCGTGTATCCATGCTGTTTACGCCATATTTTGAGGTCATCGGGTGTCATGCCACCATTATAGTAGGTATCCATTGAGGGTCAATAGAAATCTTTTACTTATGGGCAAAAGAATCGTGATAAAGTGCTCCCAGGCAATACAGGATGCATGATGTTTGCCGTCAACCTCAATAGGTGAATCGCTGTTTGTTCTGCTCAATGTAACCATCCATATCTCGCACATCGAGGTAAATTCGTTTCCCGTCCTTGATATACGGTACTTTCCCAGCCCATAGAAGCTCACGCAGACTGTCTACCGATCTTCCCAGGTAACACGCTGCCTCAGAGATATTGTAAAGTCTCTTGGCCGGCCCTTTAGGGTTTTTTCTGGCCTGCCTATACTGTTCGAGCTTCTCTACTCTGCTCATGGCCTGTGCCTAGCTGTGCCCCTTATTGGATTACTATCCAATGTGCCCTTATTGCCCTTGTCTATTAACGGTCGCTTTACGTTAGCCAAGGCAACTATCGGGTGGAGGGTAGTTGCAAGCCGGCGTTTAGCTTCTTTCAAACTTGCATCAGATGCACCACTTGCACCCCCCAGTGCAGAACTTTCGTTTACAAACAAAATAGAGTTGTATGTATGGGAAGTCAGTGATAGGTGGTGCAACTGGTGCAGCCCTATCGCCGAAACCAGACATTTACCAGATGTATTCAGCTGGTTATAGAAATTACACATGGTACGAAGTGGTGCATTATTCATCGCGGATTTCACTTGATCCCTATCCCTCGGTAGTAAACCCGCCTGCCCGTGTCATTCCGCGTGAAGCCATGGCCGACCAGCATCCCGCTCAGCCTCACCATGGACATTGCCTTGATCCCCCTCTGGTCGGCCCAACGCTCATAAGCGTTATAGAGGTCTTTCATTTGGACGCTATAGGATTTTCCCTGCACGCAAGCACCGCTAATGAACTGCGCAAAGGTATCCCCGTCTATCTGGTCTGCCTGGTATTCCTCAGTTGCCACCTTTACCGTGTCCGGGGTTTGCAATTTTTTCCGTTGCCAAGCCAGGCACCCGCGGACCAGCCATGCCAGAATCCCCGATCTTTCACCTTCTAGTTTTTTAAACAAATCAAGGTCCGCCGGCCTCTCATACTCGAGCTTCGGCTCAGCCACAAACGAGAGGGTGAAAGGGATCAGGCGCAGCCTCTGCCAAAGGGCATAGTCACGCGCGGGCGCGTGAGGTTTGAAGTTAGTTAGCAGGAACAGCTGGTGGGTCGGCTCGAAGCTCACCTGGTGCCTGCCATAGACTTCACGGCCGGTCAGCGGGTCGCTGCCCGTGAGGTACTTCAACATTCCGGGGTTTAACAGTTTCCCGTCGCTTGTCTCGCTTGCCCACACCACACGCTTTCCCCTGAGACCCATAATATCACTGGTAGGCGCCCCGCTACGCCGT
>JADGQN010000435.1 GCA_017881765.1 Syntrophobacterales bacterium
TCGGCGCGCACTATCGCCAGATTTATATAAAACTCTGCCATTCCTATGCTGACCTGATCGCCACCAAGTTTTGTCGTGAAAAGTTTGCTGACCTTCTCGGCGTCTTTCGGACGACCAGCATCGGTCAAAACCTTTTCCGCGCCCTCTATCAACCACCTCGCAACATATTCGGCCCGGTCGTCCTGCGCCATCTTATCGAACTGCCGAATTTCCATCGCCTGGGCCGTACCCGCAAAAAGCATGGCCGCCGAAAGGAACGTTGCTATAGAAGCTTTCACAGCATCCGTCCTCCGTTACTGAATTGTTCGCGTAAGCTGATTGACGCCCGGACTGCCGCTCTCATCTCCTCTGATCCTTGAGCCTCCATTTTTCCATCGTAAGGCGTTCATTTGTTCACGTCAATATGCAAGTTCTGCTTGTGAAAACTAATTTATGGGGCGGGGATACTACCTGCAGCCTGTCTCTCTGATACTTCATTGCCACTTGCAATATTCAACTTCTTCTGGGAAGGGCTGATGCGCAATTTCAGGAAGTTAGCCGCGCCTCGAAAGCGATTACGTCAAACATCAACCGCGAGTGTAACGATTCGGCTGCACTGCCTCGCTGGGTACTTTACAGGTTCTCAAAAAGGGCCTCTTTACGCCGATTCGGTCTGCCATCGCCCTTGAGGCCGATGCTCTCAGCGACCTCCTGCATGCCTCTAATCGTCTCTGAAATGACGATGTCCAGCTCCATGCCGAGGCTCTTTGCTCCCTGCTCGATGATCGCTCGGTCGACTCCCGCTGCGAAGGCCTTATCCTTCCACTTTTTCTTGACGGATTTTAGGGGCAGATCCAGTACACTCTTGCTTGGCCGTAGAACGGCAACCGCCGCTATCAATCCTGTCAGCTCATCGATGGTGTAGAGCACTTTTTCCATTCTCTCTCTTGGTTCCACATCCGTACAGCGCCCCCACCCATGGCTCTCTACCGCACGAATGTAATCTTCCGGCCAATGTCGTTCCGCCAGGATCTCCCGCAGCTTTCTGCAATGGCTCTCAGGATATCTTTCGTAGTCAAGATCATGTACCAAGCCTATCACCCCCCACTTTTCCCTGTCTGGCTCCCCCAGTATCTCGGCAAAGTGACGCATCACCGATTCAACGGCGAGGGCGTGCCTCAGCAAACTCGCGTTGGAATTATATTCATTCAAGAGCTCAAAGGCCTGAGACCTTGTCGGGATAATTGTCTCCATAGATATGAATGATCCTCCTTACGTAGCGTCTTGGATAGTCTGCCTATCATTTTCGTTCATGCTTTTGCGATGACTGTGCCCGCGGCTTCAGTCCGCAGATATCAGGACAAGGTGCGCTCTCGCCCCTTTGTTCCCTACATTCCCGATAGAGCCCATAGGTAGAGAGAGGCGACCGAGCCGTACGGTGAATATCGTTTGCGATAGCGCTCAAACTGTTTTTTCGTCAGCTTCTTGAGCCCGTACAGATTCATCATACCGCGCCTGATCACCTGATCACCCCAACTGACAATATCCGGCCGGCACGGGGAGAAGAGCAGAAGCATTTCGACCGTCCACACGCCGATACCACGGAACGATGACAATTGATCGATAATGTCTTTATCCGCCATTTGGTGTAGACGCGAAAAGTCTATCTCGCCGCGCATTGCTGCATCGGCTATTCCCTTGATGTATTCTATCTTCCGGGCGGAGAGTCCGCACCTCTGCATTTGGGAACTATCCACCCCTGCAATCCGGTCCGGAGTAATCTCCTCCAGTAGCGTGTGGAGCCTCCCTCGTATGGCATTGGCGGCTTTATTAGATATCTGCTGTGCGACAACACTCATGACAAGCGCTGCGAAAGGGTCCGGTCTGATCTCCCGTTTGATTACGCCGATCACCTCGATCGCAGCGGCAAGTTTCTTATCGCGGCGTTTGAGATGGTCGATTTCCGTTTGTCCGTACCTTAATATTTCCATACTCACCCTTACTTATACAATTGTCGCACAGGCTATGCAATCAGTCCATGGATGAGGCTGGATGGCCGCCGCCCAAAAGTGGAGATCGCTCTCTATCTCTTCTCCACGAGGATCTTTTGCTTTCAAAGGAACCGTAGGGAAGGACCCAGACCGAATAGGTGCAAAGCTCTGGTTCCCTGCACTGTGGCAGAGAGAACCAAGAAAAGGTCTGCTCGTCCATGCGTTGTCACCCTGTGTACCTAATCGTGCTTGGTAACGACATCCTCGTGGTGGGAGTGATCTGCACTGACGTCTTGTCCGGACCGTGGGATCTACGCTTGGAATCAGACCGCGATCCAATGCCGTTGTATCGGAACCGTGAGAAGGTCAACTCCTTACCTGACCAGTCGCTTCTTTGAAACGAGCCGTTCCGGCAGGTATACTAAGAGCTGGTCACATGGTGCATATGACCATTCAAAGAGCAGGGTAGTGGTGAGCAAAGATTTCGATCAACGCGTTGAAGCCCTGGCCAAGCTCATGTTCAAGGCCAGGTACATGGTCCTGTTCACGGGTGCGGGCATCAGCACAGAATCAGGACTGCCTGACTTCAGAGGTCCCGATGGCCTCTGGACGAGACGCGACAAGGGGCTTCCGCCACCCCCTGGGGGAGTGCAGTGGCACCTGGTGCCGCCGAATAGCGGCCATCTCGCCATAGCCGAGCTGCAGACTATCGGTAAGCTGAAATTCCTGATCTCACAGAATGTCGATAACCTCCATGTGAAGTCAGGCATACGCCCCGAACTCTTGGCAGAGCTGCACGGAAACATAACAAAACTCCGCTGCACGAACTGCGGCAGAACGTACGACAGGTTGAGCGGCCTGAGGAGCTGCGGTTGCGGCGGGGCGCTCACTTCCAGCACCGTGGATTTTGGCCAGCCGCTGCCCGAGCGGGATTTGATGCTCTCTTTTGAGCACGCTCGCAAGAGCGATCTCTTCATCGTCGTCGGTTCCAGTCTCGTCGTCACGCCTGCGGCTGACATGCCAAAAGAGGCTTTACAGGCCGGCGCAAAGCTCGTCATCATCAACCAGGGCGCAACGCCTTTTGACCGGCTTGCACACCTCAGGTTCCATGAGAAGATAGGGGAAACCTTGCCGAAGGCGGTTGCACGGCTCAAGATACTGATGAACCTTGGCTGATGAAGCGGGATCCAGGGTGTCTGGCCCCTTCGCCTCCCGCTTCTGTTGTATCCCTGAACCTAGGCTTAAGGAATTCCCTTTGCTTTGATCGCAACTATCGCCCGGTCTACTTTTTCCAGGGCATCCGTTGATCGCGCCTGGACGCTCTGGGCAGCTTCTCTGACCAGGGTTTGCAGCCGGGTATCATAGAGCCCCCAGGATTTGACGCAGTCGAGGTAGCCATCGGACAGGTAGCGGTGCAGGATGTAACGCGCACGCTCGAGAGGGGTTAGGGCCCTGTACCGAGCGATATCCGCGAGCCACTCCGCCTTTTTTGCCAGGAGCTGTCCTTTCATGGTGAAGACGTTCGTGAGCTGCAGTGTTTCGAAGACACAGTCGAAGGCGAGGCCCTCCAGGATCTGCTGGAGCTCGTCAATCATCTGGTCATCCGTTGGATGCGTGAATTCTCCGGAGCGCCACCTTACATAGAGCGGGGCACTCTCCATAATGGCAAGGCTACGCACCCTTACCTCGGCAGGCTGTACCTCGTTGAGGATGCTGATGGTCTCGGTAGTATGTTTTCTGCTCAGCTCCTTCTGCCTGCCGGCAAGACCCGGCATGACAAAGGCGGCCATGCTGATGCCGGACTCCTTGAGTTTGATGCCTCCGGCAAGGTGTTCCGTCCTTGTAGCGCCTTTGCGCATGTAATCCAGCACCTCGTCACAACCTGACTCAATGCCGATAAACGCCCACGCAAGCCCGGCATCATGCAGCTCCCGCAGTTCCTGAATAGACCTCTGCGCGCAGGTCCGCGAGCGTGCATAGGAGGTCACGCTCTCCACCGTCGGGAACGATGCCCGTAGATGGTGCAACACCTCAAGGAGGTCATTCTGCTTCATGTAGAGTCCGTTTGCGTCCTGAAGGAAGACGCGCCTGGCTCCCTGGG
>JADGQN010000436.1 GCA_017881765.1 Syntrophobacterales bacterium
GATGCTGGTGCAGGCCTTTCATTACCCGTTCCCGTCGCTTGCACATGTGGAAAAGACCGCAAACGGTTATCGGGAAAATCCGGTCTCCTGGAACCCCACGCTCTAATTCTTGCGGTTCGTCGTGGTTTGTTGGTGCACCCGTTGCGACTCCGCCGGGCGCCTGAAGCTCTTGGCGTGGCGGATCTCATAGTGTAACGGAGTCTGTCATTACCGTGACTTTCCATTGGCAATTCCGAGTTCTCGAATACGTCCGTGTAAACGACTTGTGCGTGCATCGGAGTACGGAAGACTTGCTGCAAGTGACTTTCTGGCTTTTCCCTCCCAGCTTGAGTCGTGCGCGATAAAGTTCTTCCTGAAATGGCGCAACTCAAGCGTTTCCTGAAAAATTGAAGCTTTGAAGCGGGAATGGTGAACCCACAGCAATTCCCCTGATCTTGTAGTATTGCCATCCCACCATGTTTAGACAGGTGGGGCGGTTCGGCTTAAGCCACGGGGTGTACAAAAACTAAACCAAAGGGCGATTTACGGCGGGGGGCATTCTTTCTATAATTGGAGAAGGATACAAGAGAAGAGCGTCACTGAGCGAGTCCGTTCAGGCAGGGGCACCTAATGAGGCGCACAGGTTGCGAAGTCTTACTGACTACTCTAACCGGGTGGCATGACCGGTGCAAGAGTGGTGCGCAAGGCGGATGGGCAGCAGCCTTTATCCTTGCTATGCTCTTCTTCTCCTCCTGTACGCTCTGCAGGGTGAGCGCCATCGAGTAGGCACAGAACTACCAAGCCCAGGGGTACGAGGCGCGCATCGCCACGTATGACCTGCTCCTCGACGGCAAACTTTACGGCGCGTTCCTCTGGGACCATCACGCCCAGGCGGTTGTCTGGAAGGATGGCCACTACAGGTGGGTCGGGGAGTTCGGACAGCTTTCGGATAAGCCGACGTTCCGGCAGGGACGCATGACGGTCTACTGGACGATCGATGAGTTTAAGATCGCGACGAACTACAGGAGGTGATTACGACCACGCCATGGAAAAGCGGCAAGACTGGCCTGGATTGGGCTTCGGCTCTGGCTGATCCCTATGCTACCGCTTTCGAGCCGTAATCTTCACCTATCCGCCCCGGCTCGATTATCACTCTTCGTAGGTGGAGGCACAATTTTGCCATTTTCATTTCTTGAAAAAAATAGAAGTCTGCAATTTTATCAATGTCTTCCTCGTTGAAATCAGCAATTTGTCATGGAACGTAGATTTGAGTCGGTAACCGCCAAATTTCGGGAATCAAAAAAGCAAGACCGTTTCGCCTTGCGTCTCATGCTTCAGTTTCGGAGGAAAACAGGAAGCTGAAGCAGGTGGTGGCCGACCTCACGCTCTCTCTGTGGAATCAGGCCAAAGGAAAAACCCTTCTACGAGCTTTTCCCTCTGCGCCTTTGCGTCCTCGAGCGACAACGCCGACGCGTCGAACTGGGCGTGAGATAAACGTATTAGGCGCGAGCGCAGCGGGTGTGACTTATTGGCTCTGTTACTTCTCCTTTGGAAGTTCCGGAAAGCGGATCACGCTGCCTGCGAGGATCAGGTTGGGATCGATGATGGCCGGATTATGCTGTTTGACAAGGTCGATCAGCGAAGGCCCGAGAGGGGCCTTTGTGGATATGCCGTACACCTCCCTGATCAGGTCGGAAAGGGTCTCACCGCGCTTCACCACCCTGGTTTTATAGGACGCTGCCGCAACACCGGCTTTCTGCCGCGCGATCTCTTTCGGTTCTGCGACGGCTTCCGGCTTTGTAGCGACTTTCGTCTGAAAGGCACCCGGGAGTTCCATGGTTCCCTGCGGCGAAGGTGGAGGCACCTCACGATCAGGAACCCCTACCTGCTGCTCGCCGGGCGGCCTGCTCACAGGGGCCCGCACAGGCTCACGTTTTTCCGTATGCCCTAATCCCGCATCGCCCAGCATCTGTACAACGCCGCTTCTATACGGCGATAGGAAAAAGGCAACCAGTAAAGCAAGAAACGCGGCCAAAACAGCCAAGGCAGGGACTTTCCGGTTCCGCGTGCGAGGTCGCTTCTGCCTCGTCCCAAAATCGGCCGCAACCTCTTTAGCGATGCTCGCTGTGACAGGATTCTTCTCATACCCGAACCCGGTGATCAAGGCGTTGTCACACAGGATATTGAGCAGCCGCGGAACGCCGTTCGCTTCTTTAACAATGATGTCGAGCGCCCCCTTGCTGAAGATGGTAGGCTTGTCCAGGCCCGCGACTGAAAGTCGATGCTCGATGTACGCATAACTTTCCTGAGCGCTCAAAGGAGCGATCCGTGACCGTATGGCGATGCGCTGTTTGAGCTGGCGCAGCTCATGCTTCTCGAGCAACTCCTCAAGTTCGGTCTGCCCCACGAGCACAACCTGGATCAACTTTTCAGTCGGCGTCTCCAGGTTGGAGAGCATGCGTAGGTTCTCCAGGGTTTCGATCGGCATGTTCTGTGCCTCGTCGATAATCACAACAACAGTCTTCCCCTGTCGGTACAGTTCGATGAGAGCGAGGTGCAAGCCATCCACCATCTCGATAAGATCGGTCGCGGCAAGCTCCAGCCCGAGCTCCCGGTAAATGGTTTTAACAAGGTCCTTGAATGATACCTTGGCGTGAAATACATAGATCATCTTCAGGCCTGCGTTCGTGGCTTTTTCGAGGTAGGCCCGAATGACGGTGGTCTTTCCAACGCCCACACCACCGGTGATCGCCACAAAACCCTTCCGCTTTTCGATCCCGTACATGATTGAAGCAAGCGCCTGCTTGTGCCTCTCGCTCAGATACAGGAACCGAGGGTCAGGGGTGATATGAAAAGGCTCTTTCTTGAGATTATAGAATTTTTCGTACATCTCTTAAGCGCGGCTCCCTGTACACTTCTTCTACTCACCTTCCGCCACGAGGCAGCAATGAAGAAACTCTCCTCCATATTATCGACCATTTGCTTCAATCGGGTAATGGGCACGGCAAAACTGAGCATACTCGTATGGACGCACCCCCTAAGGGTTGTGTTCCTACATAGAAATAGGGTTGTTTCCTATACCGCCCCGTAGTATGGACGTGGCCGACTGTCACCTCATCACTGCATTAGGACGGATACCCGGGTGAGAATAGGCCTTTCGCCTCTACCGATGTGATGGTTCACGTGGCGGCGAAGCCCTTAGGCCTCCCACGCCTTTGCGTGCTGCCGCAGTTTGCTCAACGCCTTCGCTTCGATCTGTCGTACCCTCTCCTTCGTCACGCCGAATGTCTGCGCCAACTCTTCGAGCGTATGCGGGGACGTGTCTCCGATACCGAACCTCATCCTGATCAACTTTTCCTCTCTCGCGGTGAGGGTTGAGAGGGCGTTGTTCAGCGGTTCGACGAGGTCGTGCAACAGGGCAGGGTCCTGGGACCCGGACGCGTTCTTGTCCTCGAGGAGGTCAGCCAGTTTAGTGTCCCCGTCACCGGTAGGGGTCTCCAGGGAGATAGGCTCCTGCGTAATGTGGAGGGCCTCTCTGATCTTCTCGACGGGAAGACCCGTTTCCCGGGCGATTTCATCAGGAAAGGGCTTCCTTCCGAGACCCTGCGCGAGTTCGTGAGAGACCCGGACGACATGCCTGACCGTCTCGATCATGTGGGCTGGTATCTGAATAGTTCTCGTCTGCTCTCTGATTGCCCTTCGCATGGCCTCCTTTATCCACCATACAGCATACGTGCTGAACCGGCAACCCATCTTACCATCGAACTTCTCCGCCGCTTTCATGAGCCCCACGTTCCCCTCCTGCACAAGGTCAGAGAAGGAAAGACCCCGGTTCAGGTACTTTTTTGCGATGGCGACGACCAGTCTAAGGTTTGCTTTTGTGAGCACGTTCCTTGCTTCGACATACTGCTTCTTTGCCCCCTTGATCCGCTCAACAAGCTGCTGCAGCTCCGCTATGGAGATGCCCGCCTTCTGCTCGATCCTCTTCCTTACCAGTTCGTTGCCCGCGTTCATCCCTGCAATGAGTCGGCTCAGTTCGGCCCCGTATCGGTCTCTTTGTTCTTGGCTCTCTGTCCCTTCGGATTGATCAT